>JBKDHQ010000032.1:0-1223 GCA_046336365.1 Neisseriaceae bacterium | reverse complement strand
AATAATCGTCCTAGAAAAACGCTTAAATTTAGAACGCCAAATGAGGTTATAACCAAATATTTACAACGAGTTTCTAAGAATTCTTTACTCCGTCAACAACTATGCTGTCGCGTTTCATCGTTTAATCCAGGAGAAACTCCCCAAATTTATGATTTAAAAATAGTTGTATTAGGTTACAATTCTGGTATTAGAATGTGTCTGTATGATATAAATATATGTAATTGTAAAAATAAATTATACTTATACAATAATAACATAAATATATTCACAATTAATAAATTATTTGAAATGTTTTAAAGGAAAACAAATATGGAAGGATTAACAAATGTAATTCCACTCGGATGGGGATTTAATAATCAAACTAATCATAAAGTAGATACGAGCGGTAATAATTCAGATTCAGATTATTTCCAACAACCATTGGAACCTAGTAATGGGGATTTAGTGATAGAGATTCCAGATGGTTATGGATTTGACCAAACATCTAACCAATATATAGATCAAACATGCAAAAAGGAAAATCAAAGAGATTATATCGCTTCTCCTAATCAAAACAAAAATGCTCAATTTGACCCAAATCAACACCAAATTCATCCAGGTAGTAGTCGCCGTCCAGGAGTACGAGGAGCTGGTGAAAGCAAGGCGTTACTTCATGATACAAAGCCTGATAAAAATAAAGTGTCTCAGGAAACTTTCCTTGGAAGGCATGGAGGAAAAGTTGCATTAGCTATAGGCGGACTTATGGCAATCGGTTGGTTTGTAGAACATTTAGTACATAATTCAGGAACTGATAAAGAAACTCAAAATGGATTCAACATGTATAATGAATGTCAAAAACTTCTTCTAGATGCAGTTAACCAATTTGGGGTAAATGGGCTACAACCAGCAATTAATATGTGCCAAAATAAACTTTCCACTTATATCAACAGCACTGCTAGTGATGCTATTCATGAATTTGCTGTGAATTCAACTCAAGCACTGATATCTTTTGCAAATTCAACACTTGTCAATGGAACCAAGGGTTAAATTTTTTCAATGTCGTTATAGTGTTTATTATCTTAACAAATAGAAAGATATGGTTGTTCATTACCTGACAAAAAGTAATTAGATCTTTAAAAATTTAACATTATAACAAAGAGTTGACGTAAACTTACGGTGTAAAAAAAAACAATAACTCACTGTAGGAGCAATTATTATGCAAGCACGTCAACTCACCGCAATTA
>JBKDHQ010000031.1:0-5127 GCA_046336365.1 Neisseriaceae bacterium | reverse complement strand
ATGTTTGTAATCAATTGATAATAAAAAGAAATTACAAAATTAAACACTCACCAATTTGGTGAAACTAAATTTTCTATAAATAAATTGGTAAATAACGGTCTGCATTAATTTTTAATATTCAACTACGTTTTTTAGGATTATTTAATTTACTCACGGGACAGCCAATAAAATCAAGCTCTAAGATACAAAATATAATGTTAAATTTTTAAAGATCTAAAAAATGTCAGGTAATAAGGGTAATAATATGTAATATTTTTAAATGATTAGTTTGTCCATTAGCGATAACAATCTCTTGCTTTTTTAAAGAAAGTAGCTTTGACAAGAAAGTAATTAGTTCTTTATTAGCTTTTCCATCAATTGGAGGAGCTGCAATTGCAATTTTAAGTCTACCATTTATAACTCCTAAAACCTTATTATTCTTAGCCTGTGGCTTAATAACAACATGTAATTTAATTATGTCTCTAGATACTGAGTAAATTGGCTTTTTCCCTTGAATACTTATATTTGTATACTCATTCTATACTTAGAACTTTTAATAATTTCAATTAATCCACTCAACTATTTTGCAACTTTTTTACTACTACGACTAAATTTTAATTTAAATCCAATAGAGAATGTATACAGACAAATAAGTAAATATGTCTTTTTATAATATTATTTCGGTAAGATTTTTTCTAATATTTGATTGAACTGTTGTTGATGAGTCCAAAATGGTGCATGCATAGCACCTGTTAATTCGTGAATCGTTACATTAGAATTAAGACTTTTAATTTTTGCAAATGCTTCTTTTGGAACATTAGAATCTTGATCTCCTATAATAAAATCGATAGGGCAGGATATTGTCTTAAAAAGATCACGTAGATCTGTTGTATCACAAATTGCAATACGCTTACTTAGCATATCATTACTAATAGTTGGAGATTCCCATAATTTTTGAATTTCATAATAAGTAGTTGGCTTTGGTTCTACATTTTCAAACTCAGACTCATAAAACATTTTGAGAAAGTCATTGGCTTTATGACCTTTGTTAAGCAAAGCAACTACTATTGGACTATATCCAGTTGCAGCAAAACCATGCCAATCATTAGCTTCAATAAATCGTGGGGTTGTGCCAATCCCAATAAGTTGTTTTACTCGTTCAGGGTACCTTGCTGCAATAGATTGAGTAACTAATCCGCCAAATGACCACCCTATATAAGTAGCTTCATTAGGAAGATCATTAAGTATATAATCAGCAATATCATGAATATTTTGTATTGATGAATAGCAAGAGCTTGCACCAGTACCTGGTAAGTTAATATTTAGTACACGGTAGTGCGAAGACAGTTGTTTTGCAACAGGCTGCATATCAAGATGGCTTGCACCACCCCCATGAATAATTACAACATTCTCACCAGTTTCAATTCCAGAAATTTCTTTAAAAATACCCATATTTAGTTTCCTTTGCTTATTTATAATATAATGCATATATGACAAACTAGTCGTTTATATCATTTCTCTATACAATCATGTACTATTTGTAATGTCTGAAAAAATCATGTCAACAAGGCCAGCTCCACCATGTAAAAAAATAAGTACACGTTTTTGAGTTAGATCATTAGGAGTGTTACTAAAAACCTCATAATAAATGTTAACATCATCTACTTGAATATATAACATTCTATATATAATCCTATTTAAACTCTTGATTAAGTGACTTACACTCAAAACTATCTAAATCCATATATATAAGCTTATCAATTGGATTCCCATTAATTTTCACTAGCTTATCGGTTAATTTCATAAGTCTAGCTGGGGTGCTTACTGCCATTTTTAAAGCATTTTTCAAATCAATATCACAACGCTTTATACAATTTTTAACCGATTCATTCATAGAGATATTTGCACCACCAATTACCCCATTTTCATCAACACATTTACCGTTATCAACAAAAATTCTCTTTCCAACAAATTCAAACTCGATTAGATCTGTTCCCATAGGAGTTACTGCATCTGTAACAATATATAATTTATCGCCTTTAATTTTATGTAACAGCTCTATATTGGCACTATCCACATGTATTAAATCAGCAATCACACCAGCATATATATTATTATTAAGAACAGCCCCTACTACACCAGGATTTCTTCCAGTTAGTCCGCTCATCGCATTAAAAATATGAGTTGCAGTAGTAATTCCCTCATCAATACCCATTTTAGCTACCTGATAACTTGCATTAGAATGTCCTATTGACAATATAATACCAGCATTATGCAAATATTTAATTTGTTCCATGTGAAACACTTCCGGAGCAATTGTCATTTTTATGGGGAATTTTTTTGTGAAACTAGCAATATATTCTAGAAGCTCATCTGTTGGTTCTAGAATACATTTTTCATTATGAATACCACTCTTCTGTTTTGAGATAAATGGGCCTTCCAAGTGGATACCAACCACACCTCTTAAGTTTCCATGTTGTCTCATCCATGAATTAATAACTGTAAGAGCTTTTTTGATATCATTGACTTCAGATGTTATAAGAGTTGGCAAAAAACTCGTTGTACCAAAACATAAGCAAGTCTGATACATGGTTTCTAATGTGGATTCAGATATATCATCATTGAATAAAACACCACCACATCCATTTAATTGCAAATCAATAAATCCTGGAGTTATCACTCCATCACCTAAATACTTACAATTTGAACTGTCAACATTATTAATATCAACCACCTGCTGCACTATATTATTATCAATCAGCAGCGCTTTATTTTCACAAAGGTTATTGCCATCAAATAAATATTTTGCAGAAACAATATGCATCAAGGCTACCTACTTATGCATTTGATTCATGTGATAATTTAGCAAAACTTTTACTAGCTAGCTCTATAGTTCTAGCAATAATATCCTTATCATGTGCAATACAGATAAACCCAGCCTCAAACATAGAAGGTGCGAAAAATACACCTTTATCTAACATAAGATGGAAGAATTGATTAAATAATTTTTGATTAGCAAGTTTTACTTGAGATAAATTATTGGGTAGTTTTTCCTGAAAATGAAGACCAAACATACCACCTACATTATTAGCACAAAATTCAATACCATGTTTATTTGCTGCACTTATTAACCCGTCTACTAGGCTTTGGCATGTATTATTAATCCCTACATAGAAGTTTTCACGTTTAATTATCTCCATATTAATTAAACCGCAAGTAACGGCAATAGGATTTCCAGATAATGTACCTGCTTGATACACTGCACCCAAAGGAGATAAATTATCCATGATATCCGTTCTACCACCAAATGCAGCTAACGGCATCCCTCCTCCAATAATTTTGCCTAAAATAGTAAGGTCTGGAGTAATATTTAAAATACTTTGTGCTCCACTTAAACCAACACGAAATCCAGTCATCACTTCATCACAAATTAATAAAGCATCGTATTGCCTGGTTAATATGCTTAAACATTTAATAAGCTCTTCGGTTGGAAAAACTAAGTTCATATTACCAGCAAAAGGTTCAAATATTACACCGGCTATTCTATCACCATATTTTTCAAAAGCTTCTTTTAACCCATTTACATCATTGTATTCTAGTACCAAAGTATTATTAGCTGCATCATCTAATACTCCACTACTACTTGGATTATTAAAAGTCATAGCTCCAGAGCCAGCACTTACTAACATACTATCGGTATGCCCATGATAACAACCATTGAACTTAATTATATATTGGCGTTTTGTATAACCACGAGCTAAGCGTATTGCCGACATTACTGCTTCAGTTCCCGAATTTACAAAACGAATCTTTTCAATACTTGGCATTAAATTACAAATCGTATTGGCAAGCCTAGTTTCCAATTCAGTTGGTGTACCATAAGAACAGCCATTAGAAACAGCATCATTTACTGCTTGTACCATTTCAGAGTTGGCATGCCCTATAATATTTGCACCCCACGAGCATACGTAATCAATGTATTCACGACCTTCAATATCATATAAAAAACAGCCACTAGCTTTCTGTGTAAAAAAGGGTGTGCCGCCAACCGAATTAAATGATCTAACTGGAGAATTGACTCCACCTGGGATAAACTTCTTTGCTAAAGTAAAAGCTTCGTTATTCAACATATCAAATCCTTACAATTAATGATTTCTATTAATAAAATTTTTTGTCCAATATCTTACACCACCACAATATCAAGTAATATAACATCATTGCAAATGCAACAAAGCAATCAAAAGGTTGGTTTTGAAACCATTTTGATCAAGATAGCTTATAGGCTCGGAATTATATAACATAGCAACCATTATAACATATAGCAAAAACTTTATTTACTAGAATTATTTCGAAGCTTAATTTAATTTTTACTGTAGTTAATGTCCAGTTAATTTGCCCTTTGGGTCAAAGTGACAAAATATAACAACAAACCCTATATTTGTTTTCTGGATAAATCCATATACTCTACTTCTAGTATCTAACGATTTAATTTCATGGCTAAATATAAAACCGCTAGTCTTTATGCATATCAGTGGAGTTAAAGCTTTAATACCAGCTGACCCGCCCCCTCCTTTAACTTCTTCTTTATTATCAAAAATTTTTTTCAAATTAAGCATATTATCCTTATGTTTACCATTCTTATAGCTACTATCTAATGGTAGACATCTTTCGTCCCAATAAATGAAATAGTTATTGCCGTTTCTACCTCTTACTTCTAGAAGCTGATCGTAGTTTATATTAGTTGACGGGTATTTGTTGCTTATGGAACGTGCAGCAATAATAGTTTGATTTTGCTGTGAAGCTATTGCTGAATTGGTTATTGAAGAATATTGGGTTGTGGTGGTAGTTTCTAATGTGGCTTGGTAGTATTGCGATTCGGTTGAAGTACGTTGTGATCTCTTTTGAGATAATGATATTGGTGATTGCGACAATGTGTTCTGAATATTTTCTCTACTAGTTGGAGATGAGTAAGATACAGCCTGTAAGGTTAATGGAGTTGATTAAAGTGACCCCATTTGTCAAGACCAAAATTTCATAAATTTAAGAGAGTCACCAAAAATGCCCTTAAATCAATCCCTGAGCACTTGCAAAATTTATTTTGCAAAGTAGCCGAAGGGACGGCAACGAGCAAAGCGAGGCGGCAGTACT
>JBKDHQ010000030.1:0-23473 GCA_046336365.1 Neisseriaceae bacterium | reverse complement strand
CCTTACTTTTACTATCAAAGACCCAAATTTTGCAACTATTACTGAATCGGGTATTATATCTGCTAAATCTTCTGCTATTGGGGAAAGTACATCATTAAATATTAAACTGAACAAGAATATTTCTCTAAACAATATTCCAGTATTAAAACATAATGCTACGTTAGATTCTAATATTATAATCTATGCAAATGAAAGTAGTGTTTCACCAATTAATCTTCCTCAAAATTTTCATGTAAAATTAAGTGCAACAGGTACTTTTGATGATGGAAAAACCAGAGATATTAGTGCTTATACTGGTTTATGGTCATCCACTGATAATAACATAGCTTTTGAAAGTGATAGTATATTTGGTATTACACTATTTAGTAAGAATGCTGGACCTACAACTATTCATGCGATTGGTGGAATTAATGTAGAAAGTAGTATTAGTGTTCATGTATTTAATTCTCAATTAAATAGTATGAGTATATATCCAAATAATACTATAATCCCATTTGGAAGTAACATACATATGAAAGCCATTGGTAATTTCACCGGTGTTGACATCACTCCATTTGATATAGATATGACTAACAATGTAACATGGTCGGTAGAAAGTTCTGTTATTGCTAATATAAATGATACCACGGGAATACTTACTACACATGAATCAGGAGGAAATATAAAGATAAATGCTGTATCAAAATTAGGAAAATCAGCTACAGCTAATTTAACCATTAGCAATGCAATGATAAAGTCTGTTTTTATTACTGATAATGTTGGAGGTGTGCCTATTGAATCAATTAATTTAGTTAAAGGTATTTCAACAAAAATTTACTCATATGCAAGATACTCTAATGGGAAAGTCAGATCTCTTAATCTAAGCCAAACCCCTGAATGTAAATGGTTTATAGGCGATACCCAAGGTCAAATAACCCTAGCACAACATGATGTTTATGCTATATTGACTGCTAGAAACCAAGGATCAACATCAGTAATTTTATCATGCCCAATATATAGTTTAAATTATTCCACAAAAGTATATGTTAATAACGCCGTCGTTGAGAGTATAGCCATTGATCCACCTGAACCCATTAGATTAGCACAAGGTGACCAGGAAAAATTAACTGTTAGTGCATATTATTCGGATGGAAAATCTATCAATAATGTTGAGCCTATTATATGGACTAGTGAGTCAACTGGAATTATAGAAATAGAAAGTGATGGAATTATAAAAGCAAAAAATGTTGGGCATACTATAATTAAAGCTGAATATGATACTCCAAATGGAAAACATTATGCTTTCAAAGAAATCGAAGTTATCTCGGCAATTCTAAAAAAAATCGTTGTAGCTGCTGAATCAACAATCGTTTCAGGTACTACTGAACCAATTTATGCCATAGGATACTATTCTGACGGTGAATCACGTGATATTAGTACATTAGTGGACTGGGATTGTAAATCACCTATCCAATGCTATAAGATTGATAACAAAGTTATAGAAAGTGCAGAGAGTGTGTCTACGAACACAAATGCCTTAGTTAGAGTAACGGAAAATAATACAGGAATTACAGAATCTATTAGTGTAACTGTATTACCTGTTACTCTAATTCAATTAATCTTTAAAGAAGGTCCACAATATCACTGTTACAAGCCAGGGCCTCGCTACAGTTATAAAGTTGCTTGTTATATAGAATTTGAGGCTGTGTATAATAATAATCCTACACCTGTCCCTTATCCTTATACAAGAAATAATTTTCCAATAGGCTGTTTTGATATCAATCCCACACCTAGTTATATTTATCCGCCTGAACCTGGTATATCAAGTATAGCATTTCATTATAATGATATTTTTCCTATAAATGTAAGTATAACTGTTAAAATAGGGAATGTTACAGCGCATAAAAATTATGAGGTAGAAAATTAATAGCACTCTTAGTCTATACGTACTTTTGTGTTATAAAATCAAATTAACCGAATAAAAAAAAGCCTGAATATAATTCAGGCTTTTTTCAATAGAACTTTTTGACTACCAACGGTTAGAAAAATTCCTACGTTGATTTGATTTGTCTTCTTTATCTTCTTTTATTTTAACTACAATTTGACGATTTTTTACAGTTGTATTGTTTAAATTACGAATACACTCTTGTGCTTCTTCTTGAGAAGACATTTCAACAAAACCGAATCCTCTACTTTGCCCAGAATATCGATCTGCAACAACCTTTGCTGATTCTACCGTACCGTAATCGCTAAAAATTTCTTTTAAATCATTGTCTGTGATAGAAAAATCTAATCCTGCTACAAATAGCGCCTTTTTCATGGTATAAAACTCCAAAAAACTATTTTAAAATATACGAAATAAACATATAGAAACTTAACGGAGTAACATAAAAACTATTGTAGATATAGAAGTGATTATAATCTGAATAAAATTTAGCGACTGAATTAATATCTAACTGCTTAGGTAATGATTATAGCACAAATATATCCATTATTCAAGCGCTAACCAAGAAAAAGATCCCATTCAATCATGAAGCAACAAATATTGTAATAGTTCCATTGCACTAAGCACTGCGTCCGGAAAAATATCACAGTTAACCCCGAGTTAATAAAACATATTGTGGCGGAGAGAGGGATTCGCACCCAATAGATTTTAATATTATAAATAATCGCCCTACTCTAAATAGATTGATAAATAGAATAGTTATTATTTTTCTAAACACAAATGTAATTTTTTATAAGGTACTCTAGCTGATTCGTCACCATTAGAATATTTATACCAAAATAAATCAGTTACTTTATCTAAATATTCTGCTTCAGATGATTTCGGACCAGTAAATAGTGAATTTAACCAACCATTTACATATTCTTTAAATGCTTTTTTAGTGGGATATTCTATATATTCAATTGTAGAATTAGCAAAAATAACTTTAAATCCAACATTTTGTACAAGTCCAAGGTACTCTTCTTCACTTAGCCAATTGTAGCAAACACTTTCAGAGTACCACTGATTAAACTCAGGCTCTCTAAATATTTCTATAAATGGCTGCCAATATGGTGATTCTCTTGGATATATTAATGCTAATACTTTGCCTTTAACATTTAATGCATTATACATGTTAAAGAAAACCTTTCTAATGTCATTTACCCAATATAATGAATTAAATGCGGTAATTAAACTAAATTCATTGTTAAAACAAATATTTTCAGCCCTAATATGTTTAAAAGATAAATTTAAAGAACTACTAGAATTATGGCTTTCATTTGCAAATTTAATCATTCCATCTGATGAATCAATTCCCAAAACTTGTCCTCTATTAGCTATATCTGCTAATTGTTTCGTAATTACTCCATCTCCACATCCAATATCAAGAATGTTTTCATCCAATTGAATATTATAATACTCGAGTAACCCATACGCTAACTGTTTTTGTACTTTAGAGTTTTTATTATAATAATCTGCATCTAAATCTTGTTTTTGTGAATCCATATCATAATTAGAAATTAAATCATGCTTTTCTTCATGATCTTTTTGAATTTGTTTTGAATGGGTTGTGTAAGGTCTAATTCTTTGAATATTCATTTTTTAATTTCTCGCTCAATTTTTGATAATATTATACACTAAAAATATGGGCAACTTCTGGGCAAAGTAGACGGAAAAGTACGCATTTGAGCGCATATTTTGTTTATTAATTAGCGTACAGAAAAAATATCTTAAAAATTTCACACATCAATGATTTACATTAAATTTCATCAAACATATTGTGGCGGAGAGAGAGGGATTCGAACCCTCGATACGTTGCCGTATGCTTCGCTTCCAACGAAGTACCTTAGACCACTCAGACACCTCTCCCCTATTTAATTAAGTTGATTTAATTGTGAAGTAAAGTGATCTATTTTACCAGATAGTTCATTCACACGTAAAGTATCTCTCTCTACTAAATCCTTTGGCGCCTTTTCTATATATGAAGGATTATCTAATTTAAACTTAATTTTTTCAAGCTCTTTTGATAATTTTTCAAGTTCTTTTTCTATGCGTTTTTTTTCAACATCTTTATCTATTTTCACATCTAATGTCAAACGCATATTACGACAAATTGCTATCGGTGCATTATTGTTAGACAAATTATCAACTATTTTTACTTCACTTAATTTAGTCAAAGATTGCAAATATATTGCAAAACTTCTAATGATATAATAATATTCATCGCTAACTTCAATTTCTAATGGTACTTTTATCGCAGGACTTAAATTCATTTCAGCTCTTAAGTTTCTTATTAATAAGCACAAATCTTTTAACAGATCAATATCTTTATTTGCACTTGGAGAATCTAATAAATCAAATTCATCTTGTTTTGGATACTCTGCAATCATGATTGAAGCAGTATCTTTCTTTCCATAAACTAAAGCTACTTCTTGCCATAATTCCTCAGTAATAAATGGCATTAACGGATGTATAATCCTTAAAGTAGCGTCTAATACCCTTAATAAAGTATTTACTGTAGCTGTCTTAACTTCAATATCTTCACTAGCTAAATTTACTTTGGCAAGCTCCAAATACCAATCACAATAATCGTTCCAAACAAATTCATAAATCCTCTGAGTAAGAATGTCAAAACGATAAGTTTCATAAGCAAAATCAACATCTATAATCAGTTTTTGTAAAGATGCTAAAATCCAATTATCTATAACACCTAATTTAGCATCTCTTCCAATGAAATCTGAATGATTAACATTCATTAACACAAATCTGGTAGCATTCCATAATTTATTACAAAAATTCCGTGAGCCTTCTATTCTTCCAACATCAAAACGAACCTCTCTACCATGCGTCGATAAGGCAGCAAAATTAAATCTAACTGCATCAGCTCCAAAAGGCTTAAATCCATCTGGATAATCCTTACTTGTCTGTTTAGCAATTTTTTCAGCTTGTTTTGGGTTCATTAAGTTTTTTGTACGCTTAGCTATTAAATCATCTTTTGAAATACCATCAACTAAATCTAATGGATCAATAACATTTCCTTTTGACTTAGACATCTTTTGCCCATGTGTATCAAGAATCAAACCAGTCACAAATACATCTTTGAATGGTACTTTGCCAGTAAATTGTTTTGTAAACATTACCATCCGAGCAACCCAGAAGAAAATGATATCAAAGCCTGTTACTAAAACACTTGAAGGGAGAAAAGCATCTAATTCTTGAGTATTTTTTGGCCAACCTAATGGTGAAAATGACCATAAAGCAGCACTAAACCAAGTGTCTAACACATCAGGTTCCTGGGTTAATTTATCAGTACCTGCTTTAATAACTGCATCTTCTAAGTTTTTTGCAACAAATATATTGCCATTTTCATCATAATAAGCAGGTATTCTATGCCCCCACCATAATTGCCGGGAAATGCACCAATCCTGAATATTTTCTAACCATTGATCATAAATTACACACCAATTATTGGGCACAAAACGGATTTCTCCATCATGAACTAAGCGTAAAGCTTCTTTAGCAAATTTATCCATACGGCAAAACCATTGATGTGTTAGCATTGGTTCTAAAATAACATCATCACGTTCACCTCTAGGAACCATTAATTTATGTGGTTTAGTCTCAACCAATAATCCTAGAGACTCTAAATCAGCAATAATAGCTTTTCTTGCCTCAAACCGCTCTAAAGAACGATATTTTAAAGGTGCATTATCATTAATATGCCCATCAAGAGTTAATATATTAATAGCTTCTAAGTTATGTCGTTTACCTATTTCATAATCATTAAAATCATGAGCTGGTGTAATTTTTACGCATCCAGTACCAAACTCAATATCTACATAATCATCAGCAATAATAGGAATTTCACGCCCAACTAAAGGTAAAATTAACTTTTTACCTATCAGGTGTTTGTATCGTTCATCTGAAGGATTTATTGCAACAGCAACATCTCCTAGCATAGTTTCAGGTCTTGTAGTTGCAATTACAATAAATTCGGACTCATCCAAAACAGGATATCTTATATGCCAAATTGAGCCGTTTTCTTCAACTGATTTAACCTCTAAATCTGATACTGCAGTTTGCCGTCTTACATCCCAATTTACTAGTCTAAATCCGCGATAAATATATCCTTCTTCATATAAGCGCGTAAATACTTCAATTACAGCTTGTGATAACCCTTCATCCATAGTAAATCGTTCTCTCGACCAATCACAAGATGAACCAAGCCTACGCATCTGTTTAGCTATTGTATTACCTGAGTACTCTTTCCATTCCCAGATCTTATTTATGAATGCCTCACGTCCTAAGTCTTTACGAGTAATCCCCTCTAATTCTAGATTGCGTTCTACCACCATCTGAGTAGCAATCCCCGCATGATCAGTACCAGGCTGCCATAATGTATTAAATCCTCGCATACGGTGATAACGAATTAATGTATCCATTAAAGTATGCTGAAAACCATGCCCCATATGTAATGTACCAGTAACATTTGGCGGAGGTAAATTTATACAATAATTAGGTGCCCCATCCTTAAATGTAGGTTTAAAATAACCAGACTCTTCCCAAATTTTATACCATTTACTTTCAATTTCTACAGGAGAATATGTCTTTGCTAATTCCATAAAATTATGTTCCTTTTTTCATCAATCAATTATTATAAATCTTGTCTATGAAATATTTTAAAGAAATTTAAAATATATTGTTCATATTCCTGAAATGATATCGCTTGGATTTGAAATTGCACATCAGATAAACCATTCGTCGCCAAAGAAGTAAGATGAATAACCGGAACAAATAACATAGTTGAGGGATTAATTGTATCGTTATTTACAATATCATCCATTATACTTTGTGCTCTTTTAATCGCAACTAGCCTATTATTATCAATTTCTGCAAAAAATTTTTCTAAGGTTTTGAGATCACTGTCACTATAATTAGAATAATATTTATTTTTCAATCTAGATTTACATAATTTCCCCATGGAAACATCGTCTTCTAAAGGCTGGTGATATGGATGAGTATCGTTAGCAAAATGTAAAATAAACCAATATTCAATACAAGGATATGAAAGAATTAGCCTAAATTTAGCACTATATTTTTTACTTAAGCATAAATCTTTTGCTTGATTAAGACTCTTATGCTTATCTCTGTCAACTATACAATATACAGAATCGAACTGATTACCTTCTTTTTTTGAGCTATTATATCTGAGGACAGAAGCCTCAACAACTCTAAGTGGATCTTTTCCTTCGCCAACAATTTCAAGCCTAACCGACATGAGCCTAAATTTCTTTTTTAACCAATTAAAATAGGTAGTTTCAGTTTTATCACCCTCGGTAACAATTAAAATACTTTGATTAACCTCTGTTGTGTCATGCTTTCTTTTAGTATATCCTCTTTTATTTTGTAAATACTGCCTGCCCACAAATTACTCCTCATCAATTATGGGTATAGCACCATATCTACCGCTTAGGTAAGCTCTTTCATAATTAGATATATCCGATCTAGCTTTAAATTCTAGTAATGATTTTAAAATAGTTGCTTGTTCAGAGCTACGCTCACAAAACCAAATTTGATCCCGATCTAAGATTTTCTGATCTAAAATTGAAATATCATGAGTTGTAAAAATTAACTGAGAATTTGATTTTTTACTTCTAAAATTAAATTTGTTAATTAAGAAACGTACTAATAGTGGATGTAAACTATTGTTTAACTCATCAAAAAAAATAACTTTATTTGTTTTTAAAGCTTCTAGCCAATATCCTGCTAACACATACATTTTTTGTGTGCCATCTGATTCATCACGAATATCTAAAAATTGCCCATCATTATAGTTTGTAGGGTGTTTAAATTTAATATCAAATATATTTGCCAACGTTTCATTAATAGTTTGAAAGTTATGTTTAAATATTCCCTCTAGGACAGGTGAAGGTATCTTTGCAATATCATTATGCCTCTTTGCATTAATATCTGTTATATAAAAGTCAGCCTCCTGCAAAAAATCTAATATTTCTTGTTTTTGGAATTTTATATCACATAATGTAGTTGTTTTATCTATATCACCTATATTGAAATTGAATTTTATTTCAAGAGTATGATTGAACCAATCATAAATTGGTTTCAACTGAATACTGTTTAAACTAACTGCAATAGACAAAAACAAGGCATCTGGTCTAGTGCTATTTTTCCATGTTTCTTTTTGACCGCTCAAGTTGCCACTAGGAAATTTATATATATAATCTAGGGAATCAATTTCTTTTAATTCTCGGGTAAAGATAGTCTGCCTATCTTTATATAGCCATTCTGCATAAACCTTATATTTGTCTATTACAAAGCCATATTCATACTGTACATCATCTATAATAAAAATGATATTGAATTTGGTTGGTAACCTAATAGTTTCTTTATTAAAAGCAAATGGCTGATGTGGTAGATGAAAAAGACGTTCTTGAAGGTTAACTACTATATTTTTCATAGTAGATATGGCTTTTATTATATTAGTTTTTCCAGAAGCGTTAGCTCCATAAATTGCCGCTGATGATAATAATGAAACAGATTTTTGACTAGATAGCTTAACTGAGAAAGTATTATTTTTGGATTTTTTTGATTTAGATGACAATAAAGATAATACTTGCTCATTTTTTATTGACCTAAAATTCTCAACAGAAAACTCGATTAACACACCAAAAACCTTAAAAAATACACATAACGTAAAAAAACGCTAAAATATAACCACTATTATACTATATTTATATAATTTTTTCTAAAATATATTATACTATAACATAATTACTATACATCAGTTCCTTATATAGCAAAAGCAATCTCGAGTATGATCATTCACCATTCCAGTAGCTTGCATAAAAGCATAGCAAATAGTAGAGCCGACAAATTTAAATCCATCCTTTTTTAAAATTTTAGACATTTTATCTGACAATTCTGTAGATGATGGGATTTGTTTAATAGTTGTCCAATTGTTTATAATTGGTTTACCTTCAACAAATTGCCATATATATTCAGAAAAGCTATTATATCTTTGCAATACGCTTACATAAGCTTTTGCATTTTCAATTACTGACATAATTTTTAATCTATTTCGTATAATTCCTGGATTTTGTAATAAGGAATTAATTTTTATTTCATCATAATGTAAAATTTTCTCTACATTAAAATTATCAAAGCATAAACGATAGTTTTCCCGCTTTCTTAATATTGTTATCCAGCTTAATCCAGCTTGAGCACCTTCTAAAATTAATAATTCAAATAAATCCCTATCATTATATTTAGGAATACCCCACTCATTATCATGATAATCAATATATAATGGGTCTGTTGAAACCCATTCACAGCGAGGCAGTTTATCATCAAACTTTTCCATTTATAAATTTACCTTTTAAGTATACTTCTTTTTCATGGTTAAGGAGCCATTCTTTACGTATAACTCCACCTCCATATCCACCTAATTCACCATTTGAATTGATGACCCGATGACAAGGAATGATGATAGCAAGTCGGTTTGCTCCATTAGCATTAGCAGCAGCTCTATACGCATTTGAATTACCAATTCCTTTAGCAATATCAGTATAGGAACGTGTTTCTCCAAATGGAATTTCTTGTAATTTCTTCCATACATTTTTTTGAAATTCTGAACCAATTAAATGTAATGGTGTAGAAAATTTTATCAACTCACCTGCAAAGTATAAAGCTAGCTCATTTTCAATCAATTCGATTATTTTTGAAGTTCCGGGTAAAATTGCTAACTTAGTTCTTTGCCTTAAATATTGAATTTCCAACTCTAAACCACGTCGATCCACAAATTCTAAAAGATATAATCCTTCATCATCAGAAATAGCAATCACTGGACCTAACACTGTATCTAACCATGCCGCTTTCAAAACATTATCCATTTTATATTTTGTTGGCACTTCACCCATAATACGAGAAAAAGCATCACGAAATCCACTACTTGATTCATAACCAGTTGTAAGTTGGGCATCAATTATTGATTTGCCTTTTCGAATTTCTTTCATAGCAAGTCCTATTCTACGTGAACGTGTATATTCAGAGAATGTCATACCAAATCTCTTTTTAAATTGCCTTCTAGCAGTTGCAGGATTAATATATAATCTTTCAAAATCTTCATACTTCCATCTTTTCTCTGGGCATTTCTCAACTTCTCTTACTAAAATTTTAATAAGTTCTGAAACCTGATTTGGTGAAGAAAGTGGCTTACAACGTTTACATGGCACAAATGATGCGAGTAATGCTTCTTTTGCAGTCTTAAAAAACTCACAATTTTCAAACTTTGGTTTTCTTGCAGAACAAACAGGCCTACAGAATACTCCAGTTGTTTTAACTCCAACATAAAAAACTCCGTCATAGTAGGTATTTTTTTCGAGTAACGCGTCATAATACTCTCGTGTAACTAATTTATCAATCACAGTAATGTCCTTATAAAAACTTTTAATTATGTCAAATTATAGCTTAATAAAGAAAAAACTGTAACCGAATTTTGAACACTGATTTTTTAATTATGATACCAACTTAAAATCATACCAAATTTCTTGGATAAACCTCACCAACGAAGTGTTATGTTTGCACTATTATACTTTTTTACCTCACCATTTAGAGTACGTATTAACAATGCGCCATTATCATTGATTCCTGTATTTATACCTGCTTCAATTACTCTTTCATCTTTAATAATGTTAACATCTTTTTGATAATGAATACAATTATCTAACCATTCCTGTTTTAATAAATTAAAGCCAAATACTATATATTCAGAAATTACATTATCTAAGTTATGTATAAGTTGTGTTAACAAAATATTTCGGTCTATATTTATAATATTATCAATACCTATTCCTATAATGGCAAACCTCTTATTTTGCCTTACGCCACTATCTAATAGTATCCCACAAATTTTTTCACCATTATCTAAAAGCACATCATTTGGCCATTTAATTTTTGAGCGGATCTGAAAATCTTTTAATAATCTATTTACAGCAATAGCAGCAATTAGTGGAAGTAAGACTACATTAAATTCTAAATCAAACCAATAAACAAACGAAGCAGTAATATCTTTTGCAACGCGACTCATCCACCTTTTATTAGTCCTTCCACGCCCAAAAGATTGAAACTCGGTAGTTAAAACCAATTTATCCACACATTCATCTATTTTATCCAATACATAAGAGTTAGTAGACGGAACTTCATCTAATATTTGCACCTTATATTCAGAAAGTTGTTGACTATTTAACAAATCTCGTATTGTATCACTTGATAGCCAATCAAGTTTTCTTGTTAAAAAAAGTCTGCCTAAACCATTTAATTTAATTAAGTCACGCTCTATATTATCAATCGATTCAATTAATTCTTCTAATTCTAAACCTGTGATATTAAGTTCTTCAATAATGCTTGCTATAAGTTTAGGAGAAGTTACACACCTAAGTAAGTTAATGCGTTTACTCATGACGAATTTTTTCTATTAATTTAGTCGTAGAAGTAGAAAATAAAAATGGTATTGAATGTACTGTTCCGCCGGATGCTAATATTTCTTTACTACCAATAATTTTATCTATACTCCAATCTCCACCTTTCACTAAAATATTTGGCATTATGATTTTTATTAAATCAAGAGGAGTATCTGAGTCAAAATATGTCACAAAATCCACTGATTCTAAGCTTGCTATAACAGCCATTCTATCTTCAAGCTTGTTTATTGGTCTATCTATACCTTTGTTCTGTCTTTTCACAGACATATCTGTATTAAGTGCGACAATCATTGATTTACCTAAGCTTTTGGCTTGAGCTAAGTAGGTTACGTGACCACGGTGTAGTATATCAAAGCAGCCGTTGGTAAACACAAGTGGCTTAGATTCCTTAATTGTACTTAATCTATTGGATAGCTCAGTAGGTTGTATAATTTTTTTTTCAAAATTTGGGTTTACATATCTCATTTCAATTGCTTTTTAAATAACATGAATCAAATAGTGTTTATGTAGGTATATTAGTTAATCTTAGTTTTACTATTAATTTTACTATTAATTTTACTTTTAATTTCAAATTAATGGTGATTTAATATTTTTTTCTAACCGTTGTATTCTCTCATGTGTTTTATTGGTGCAAAAGTCTTTCTATGAATAGATAAAATTCCATGGATTTTTATTGCCTCAATATGTAAAACAGTACCATAGCCCTTATGTTTAGCAAAATTATATTCAGGGTATTGTTTATCTAGCAGCGTCATTTCCCTATCTCTACTTACTTTAGCTAAAATTGAAGCAGCTGATATTTCGGGGATTAATGAATCGCCTTTAACAATTGCCTTAGTAGATATAGAGATATTGGGAGTTTTATTACCATCAACTAGTACTAATTCTGGAATTATATTAAGTGATTCAACAGCACGTTTCATTGCTAATAAAGTTGCTTCTAAAATATTTAGCTTATCTATTTCTTCTACTGTTGCATAGGAAATTGAATATGCGAGTGAATTTCGAATAATGATGTCATACAACTCATCACGCTTTTTTTCAGATAATTTCTTTGAATCGTTGAGTCCATGAATAGGCTTGTTAATATCTAGTATAACTGCGGCAGCAAACACACTTCCTGCCAAAGGACCACGCCCTGCCTCATCAACACCACATATAATCATCCAATAAACTCCAGAATTGTTTTTGCTGCAATATTAGAAGCATCATGTTTTAGAAGATGATGTAACTCATAAAAACGACTAATAATATAATCTTGGCGCTTTTTATCATTATATAAATTTAACATTTCATTGGCCAGATTTTCTGCAGTTGCCTCATCTTGTAATAATTCTTTGACAACTTCCTCATCTAACAGAATATTAGGCTGTCCAACATATTTTATCTTAAGTTTATGTCTTAAAATCCATTCAGTTAATCTTGATACTTTATAGCTGATTATCATAGGTTTTTTACATAATGCAACTTCTAAAGTAACAGTTCCACTTTTAGTTAATACTAAATCTGATGCTTTGATTGCTTTATCTGTTAAATCAAGTAATACTTTATATTGAAAATCTACTTCAATACCACTATTTATTATGTTAAGAAATGCATTATAGGTGGAATTTTTGGCAAATGGAAATAAAAACACACAGTCTACAATTCGTTTTGCAATAATATTACATGCTTTTATAAAAATATGAGCTAACCTTTTTATTTCTGCTTTTCTACTGCCAACTAAAATGGTAAATATTGTAGTATATTCATTAATATTCAAGTTTTTATTAGAGTTTAATGATGAGTTAGATAGCAATCCATGACGGTATTTATTTTTATCTATATTTAATTCAATTTTATCTGCTAATGGATTACCAATAAATTTAGCTTTTATATTTTCTTTAATATAAAGCTCTTCTTCCATAGGAAAAATACATAGCATTAGATCTGTTGTTTTTTTAATTTTAAAAATGCGTTCATAGCGCCAGGCCCATATAGTTGGACTAATATAATGGACTGTTTTTACCCCATGTTCCTTTAATTTTTTTTCCACATGAAAATTAAAATCTGGAGCATCAACTCCAATAAAGACATCAGGCTGAAATTCAATTATTTTTTTAGTAATTTGTTTATATAATAAATATATTCGAGGGATTGCTAAAATAACATCAATTCCAAACCCACCAACTGAGAGAATATCCATATTGTAGCTAGATTTAAAACCTTCACGTGCCATTTGTTCACTACCGATTCCCATAAATTCAATCGGCTCTGATGATTGTTCTTTTAAAGCTTTAATTAAACCAGCAGCTTGCATATCACCCGATGGTTCACCAGCTATTATGGCTACCTTTAATGCCATATTAACGAATCATTCCACGCTTTGACATATTAAAAAATTCAACAAATAGTTCTAGTTCTTTTTGAGTTTTTGCCAAATCTATAATATATGCTTTAGCTTCGTTAAATGATAAACCGCTACGATAAATTATCTTATATGCATTTTTAATACTTTCTATTTGCGATGCAGTAAATTCACGACGCTTTAACCCTTCTACATTAATTCCTTTCGGTTCCGCTCTATAACCTGATGCCATAATATATGGCGGTACATCTTGGGATACCCCAGTCATAGCAGCCATCATAGAATGTTCACCTAAAATACAAAATTGATGAACAGCAGCAGCACCTCCTAATATAACCCAATCTTTCACAGTAACATGGCCAGCTAATGCCACACTATTAGCAAATATTGTATTATTTCCAACAATGCAGTCATGTGCAATATGTACATATGCCATGATCCAGTTATTATCACCAACTGTAGTAAGTCCGATCCCTTGAACTGTACCAGTATTAAAAGTGCAAAATTCACGAATAGTATTACTATTTCCTATAATTAATTGAGTAGGTTCTCCTTGATATTTTTTATCCTGAGGTGCTTCACCTAATGAGGCAAATTGATAAATTTTATTATTATTACCAATTTTGGTATGCCCTACAATTGATACATGATGAAAAATAGCGGTATTTTCACCTATTTCTACATTTGGTCCAATTATTGTGTAAGCACCAATTTCAACTCCATCATGAATAACTGCATTTTTATCTACTATAGCAGTTGGGTGAATATTTATTGACATATTTAAATTCCTTTCTTTGCAAGAGTGATTTCAGCAATAGCCACCACTTTATCCGAAACCCTAGCAGTGGCTTTATATATACTAACACCACGAAGACTCTTAGACAATTCAATATCAAAAATTAATGTATCTCCAGGAATAACTTGTCTTTTGAATTTAGCATTGTTGACTGCTGCAAAAAAGTATAATTCCTCTTTACTATGAGGTCCATTAGTTAAAATAGTAAGCATTCCTGCTGATTGTGCCATTGCTTCAATGATTAAAACTCCTGGCATTACAGGGTAATTCGGGAAATGCCCCATAAAAAAATGCTCATTAATTGTAACATTTTTTAAAACTGATATTCTTTTCCCAGACTCAAAATCAACTACTCTATCTACCAATAAGAATGGATATCTATGTGGAATATATTTGAGAATCTCATATATATCAATTGGTAATTCAGTATTAGGAATCTTTGATTCTGTCATCATTTTCTCCGTATATTTGTTTAATTTGATTTTCTAATTCTTTAACTCTTTCATATATGCTATGTAGATTTCTTACATGAACTGCATTTTTTGCCCAATCTTTCAAGGTGGAAAAAGGATAGGATCCAGAATATAAGTCTGGTTTAGTGATTGATTTGGAGATTCCTGTTGCTGCTCCAATTATAGTATGATCTGCTATTTGGATATGACCACCAATTCCAGAACCACCACCTATTTGACAATGACGACCTATTTTGCTACTACCTGCAATTCCAACACATCCTGCAATTCCACTATGCGCACCAATAACCACATTATGAGCAATCTGTACTAAATTATCTATAACTACACCATCTTCAATAATAGTTGGGGTGAAAGTTCCACAATCAACAGTAGTATTAGACCCAATATCAACATTATTACCAATTTGAACTCCGCCAATTTGAGGAATTCTATTCCAATGACGATTTTTATCTGGTGCATTACCAAAACCATCTGAACCTAAAACAACACCACTATGAAATACACAACTATTCCCAATTGTAACATTATCATAAATAGTAACATTAGGATAAATAGTTATGTTATCTCCAATTTTAACATTATCTCCAATAACAACATGCGGATGAATTTGACAATTTTCACCTATAATAACATTTTCACCAATTACTACATAATCAGCAATGGAAGGATTATTGCCAATTTGTGAATTTTCTCCTATTATTACAGTAGATTTAATTCCAGGTTTAACTAAACGTCTTGGGTGAAATAACTGGCTTACTTTACTAAAAAACCAGTATGGATTATCTGTAACAATCATAGAAAAATCTATACTATCAGCTGCTTTTTCATTTACAATGATAGCACTTGCTTTGGAATTAATAAGATCTTTTTTATATTTTGCATCTGTTAAAAAGGTAATTTCATTAGCTTTAGCCAAATTAGTTGGAGCAACACCTGTAATAGTAATGTCTTCTCCAACTAATTTTCCACCAAAGCGTTCTATAAGCTCTGATAGTTTTATCTTCATATATTCACCAAATAATTACTTATAATAAACAATAAAATTTATAACAAATATTAAATTTTTCGAAAAATATTAGTAGGAGCCTTCAAACAAACTCCTACAAGGTGCTTTATTACAACAGCTCTTTACTTAGGTGATATCAACTGTTTTAGTTGAGCAGGATTCTGCAACTTATCTGCATTTTGCAACTGTTTAACTAAGCTATCACTATCAACAGCTTTTAATTTTTCTATTACTATATCAGTTAAATCATATTTTGGCTTAGCATATACTAGTTGGTTAGAAGTTAATACTAAATCATAGTTACCTGCATCACTAATACTTTTCAAAATGGTATTAACTTTACCAAGTAATATTGCTGATGCATAATCCTGGTATTTTTGCATGTTTTGTTGAAAAATAGAATACTTTTGCTGAAAAGCAAGTTGATCTTTTTGATATTGACTAAGTAATTTAGTTAATTTTGCTTTGTTATCTACAGAAAGTTTGTCAGGAGAACCTGCTTTCGCTTCAATTGCATTAATTTGTGATTGTTCTTTCACTAAATTATCGTTCATAGTTTTAAGTTGATTTTGTTGTGGATTAAATTTAGTCTTTAAAGCATTTTGTAATGCTATTGCTTGTTTAGTTGTTGTAAAAATTTTACCAACATCAACATAACCCATCTTAAAATTATCAGCAAAAACTTGTGTAACTAAAAATAATCCACTTAATAATAAAAATTTTTTCATTATAAAAAACTCCTCAATAAAAAATTATTAATAAATACTTAATCCACACGATATGATACAAGAATAATATTTACGCACTAAAATGATGTACCAATCATAAACTGGAATGGCTCCAAAATATCATTTGGTTGATTAAATAATGGTAATGCGTACGATATTTTCATAGGCCCTAATGGTGAGAACCATACTAAACTTAATCCATAACTTGCTCTTAATGATTGTTGTGGAGTAACGTTAAAACCATCTCCACCCCATAAAGTGCCCATATCAAAAAAAGCACTCATTCTAACTGCATGTTTATCTTTAAGCCCTGGTAAAGGGAATAATAAATCATTACTTAAAGTAATTGCTCTTGTACCACCAATTGCTGAACCATCAGTATCTTTAGGGCCAATAGAATTCATATAATATCCAGGCAATGGACTACCACCTGCAATACCACCAATATAATAGTTTTGATAAAATGGAACTGAACCACCTCCATAAGAATTAATAAATCCAAACATACCAGATGTTTTCCAGGTAAAGTTTTCTGAAATAGGGAAAAACCAAGTATTTTGTGAAGTAAATCTATAATATTGTGGCTGCGTTAAAGGTAGTGTGGCATCGGCTGTTTGACTAAAAATTGCACCTTGCGTAGGCCATAATAAACTATCTGTAGTATTTCTCACCCATCCAACTGAAGCAGGAAAATCATAAATGCGTGAGCCATACTGGCTATTAAAAGCCACAAATCTTAAAGGCACATTATTTCCAATCAAATCAACTTGCACAGCCTCAGCACCTAAACTAAAATTAATCCTATCTAATTCAGATACTGGAACTGAAGTTCTAGTTTTGAAAGATAGTGTTTGCGTCGAATATGGGCTACCCATAAATAAGTTATACGGCATAAATTGAGTATAAGATAAATCGTAACCTAAACTCGTACCATTAGGTCTAAAATATGGATCAGTAAAAGATAACCCTATATTATTAGCTATTGCACTAGTTGAAGCATTTAAAGATACAGCTTTACCTGAACCAAATAAATTTGATTGTGATATTCCAGCACTTAACATTAGTCCTTGGCCTTGTGCATATCCAACACTTCCAGTAATGCTACCTGTATTTTTTTCTTTTACTTGAATTTGCATATCAGCTTGATTATTCACCCCATCTACTGCTTGAGTTGATACATCAACATTATCAAAATATCCTAGAAGGTTTACCCTATCCTTTGATCGCTTTATTTTATTTGAACTATATAAGCCACCTTCAGTTTGACGTATTTCTCTTCTAATTACAACATCACGAGTTTTATCATTACCAACTATATTAACCTTTCTTATGTAAATTTTATTACCTGTATCAACAAATAGAGTATACGATACAGTTTTATCACTCTCATCTACATTAGGTATCGGGTTTACTGTTGCAAATGCATACCCATAATTACCAAGCTCAGTTTTAATATTCTCAATATTTCTATTTAATATTTCCTGATTTACAATATCTCCTGGTTTTAATGTAATGTAACTATCAAGGTTTTTTTTAGGAACACTCTTTGTAGAACCACCTAACTTAATGTCTTTTAAGCGATATTGGTCACCCTCTACCATATTAACAGTAATATAAACAGATTTCTTATCAGGAGATAATTGAACTTGAATTGATGATACTTTAAATTTAATATAACCTTGATTTAAATAAAAAGCTTTTATATTATCCACATCAGCAGATAATTTATCGTTAGAATATTGGTTATCTTTATATATTAAACTTAACCAATTACCTGTAGATAAAAACATTAAACTTCTTAATTTACTATCAGAAAAAGATTTATTTCCAACAAATTGAATACTTACAATTTTAGCAATAAGCCCTTCACTAATTGCAATGTTTATAGCTACTCTATTTCTTTGTAGTGGAATTACTTGCGCATCTATTTTAACAGAATATAAGCCCCGATTATAATACTCAGACTTTAAACTTAAAATAGCCTGATCCAAAACACTTTGATCAAACACTCTTCCACTCATAAGTCCATTATCATTTAAGGCTTTAACGAGTCTATCATGATCAAAGGCATGGTCCCCCGTAATAGACAATTCAGCAATAATGGGTCGCTCTATTACATTAATAATTAAAGCACCATCTTCTTGTTCTAACCGAATATCTTTAAAAAAACCACTTCCATATAGTTTTTTCACAATTTCATCAGTTTGACTTTCGGTTAAGGTATCACCCACCTTTACTGGTAAATAACTAAATACTGTACCAATCTCAATTCGTTGTAATCCTAGAACTCTAATATTCTTTATCACGAACGGAGTAAGGGCATATACATTCATTGATGCAATAATTAGGCCTATACAAAGTAAGAATTTTTTTATATTATTTTTCATTAAAATTTCATAAACGTAATATATCATTATATATCGCAAACAAGCTAATTGCAATTACTAATATAAAACCTATTTTAAATATTAGCATCTGTGTTTTATGAGATACCTCTTTACCAATAATCCACTCTACAATATAAATTACTAAATGCCCACCATCTAAGACAGGAATTGGTAATAGATTCATTATTGCTAAACCAAGACTGATAATTGCTAAAAAATCAGCAAATTTTTTAATACCATCCTCTAAAGCTAATTCACCTGCTTTTGCAATTGAAATTGGTCCACCTAAATTGGCAGCGGACATATGCCCAGACAAGATATCTACCAACAAAGATAGATTTAACGCTATTATTGAATAGCAAGATTTTATAGCATATGTAAACCCATCAACTATACCATACTTCATAACAAGGCTATTTTTATCTAAATCCTTTTGATTCAAAGTGGGCATTATACCAATTTTTCCGTATAAAGTTCCATCATTATTTTCTAAAATTGGTTTTAAAGTTATTAATTGTTCATTTGAGCTTTTTGTTTTAATCCTTAGATAAATAGTTTTATCAACAGATGATCTGATCTCATTCAAAACTACAAACCAATCTGGCTTTAAAATATTATTGATACCTATTATTTCATCACCCACTTTTAAACCAGCATTATAAGCTGGAGAATTTGGCTCTACATATGAAATAATCGGCAAATAACTATAGGGATATAGCCCTAATGTTTCCAGATACATATTTTGGTTGTAATTGATTCTTTCTTGTTTAAGATTTAACACCACATTACGGCTAGTCAATACACTTTCACTAACATCAAGTTTAACTATATCACCTTTTTTTACTGCCAAATGAAATAATTTATCTGCATCATTCCATGTTAATACTGACTTCCCATTAATCTTATTTATGTACATATCATGGTTAAATTGTTTAACAGATCCTATTTGAACCAGTGGATTTATACTCATAATAATAGGTTTTAAAGTAAAAATTCCTGTAAGAGCTAATATATAATATACAATTATAGCAAATAAAATATTAAAACCAGGTCCTGCCAATGCAATTAATATTTTCTGCCAAGGTTTCTTTCGATTAAACGCCAAATGCTTAAATTCATCTTTTATCTCACCTTCTCGTTCATCAAGCATTTTTATATAACCACCAAGTGGTATTAAACTAATACTCCAATCGTTATGTTTACCTTTCAAATTAAAAAGTTTAGGTCCAAAACCAATTGAAAATGTTAATACCTTGACATTACATGCTCTTGCAACAACATAATGCCCAAATTCATGTATAATAACTAGGATACCAATTGTGATTAAAAATGCTAATATTGCCATACTAACTATTCTATGTAACCTTTTAATAAT
The DNA here is from genome assembly GCA_046336365.1 of Neisseriaceae bacterium. Taxonomy (GTDB): domain Bacteria; phylum Pseudomonadota; class Gammaproteobacteria; order Burkholderiales; family UBA11063; genus Aquella. Next base: position 2,898 of record JBKDHQ010000030.1, on the reverse strand, counting down.
TCTTTCATTTTTTGCAAAGCCTTACTTTCTATTTGACGAACTCTTTCTGCAGTTATATTATATTTTTCCGCAAGCTCTGCTAACGTTTTTTGATCCTCAGGATCAGACAGCCATCTTGACTTGATGATATCACGGCTACGTTCATCTAAATCCTTTAAAGCAATTTCAATTCCATCAGTGTGTAACTTGTCTACTAATTTCTTTTCCAACAATTTTTCCGGAGTACTTTGACTATCTTCTAACCAGTCAACTGGAGCAAATCCATCTTTATCATCGGCTAAAAGGCCAACATCACCTCCAGTTAAACGCATATTCATATCAACCACTTCATCTCGCGGTACATTTAGCTCATTAGCTATCCTTAATGCTTCTTCCTCAGATAGATTCCCAACATTTTGCCGATGTGAGCGTAAGTTAAAAAACAATTTGCGCTGATTTTTAGTTGTAACAGTTTTTACTATACGCCAGTTTTTAACCACATATTCATTTATCTCAGCACGAATCCAATGCATAGCAAAAGTGACAAGTTTTACTCCCTTAGTATAATCAAACCTCTTAACCGCTTTCATTAAACCAATCGTACCTTCCTGAATAATATCAGCAAGTGGTAAACCATAGCCTGCATAATTACGCGCGATTGATACAACCAATCTTAAATGAGACAACACCAAATATCTTGCGGCTTCAACATCTTCCTCTTGTTGCCATTTTTTAGCTAAACTTAATTCCTCCTCATCAGTAAGTAATGGAATACTATTAATAAAAGCAATATATTCTTCAAGGCTTCCCTGAGAAGCTACGGGTAAGTTTGCAACTGTTAAAGCATTCTTTGTTTGTATATTATCAGCAATACCTTTAACGTTACTCATATTATATTTCACGCACCATTTCTATCTAATAAATCAACCTTATCTTTTACTTTGGACCATTTATCTGCATCATCTGGTGCATCTTTTTTCATTGTAATTGGTGCCCAATTACTGTGTTTGGATAAGATTCTATTTAACTCAATAAAATGTTTTTGATCATCCGGAACTTCATCTTCTGGAAATATAGCTTCTACAGGACATTCTGCAACGCATAAAGTACAATCAATACATTCATCAGGATCAATAACTAGAAAATTAGGCCCCTCTCTAAAACAGTCAACAGGGCACACATCTACACAATCTGTGTACTTGCAATTAATACAAGATTCTGTTACAACATAAGCCATAAAAATATCTACCTATATTTATTTACGTTCTACGGCTAAGGCTACTCCCATGCCGCCACCAATACATAATGTTGCTAAACCGCGTTTATGGTTTGCGCGTTTCATTTCGTGTAATAAAGTCACTAATATTCTACAGCCAGAAGCACCAATTGGGTGTCCGATAGCAATTGCACCCCCATTTACATTAACCTTTTCTATATCCCACCCTAACTCTTTATTTACAGCAACTGCTTGCGCGGCAAAAGCTTCATTCGCTTCAATTAAATCCAAGTCAGAAGCATCCCAACCAGCCATCTCTAGTGTTTTTTTAGTTGCATAAACTGGGCCCATACCCATATATTCTGGCTCTAAGCCGCATGAAGCATACGCTTTAATATATGCAAGTGGAGTTAAATCAAGCTCAAGTGCTTTTTCCTCGCTCATTAACATCACAGCAGCAGCCCCATCATTAATACCAGATGCATTTCCAGCGGTAACTGTACCATCTTTTTTAAATGCAGGTTTAAGCTTTGCTAATAGTTCTACTGTAACACTAGATTTGATAAATTCATCTTGATCAAAAATTATTGGATCACCTTTTTTTTGTGGAATATTAATTGGCACAATTTCTTCTTTAAATTTACCCATCTTTGATGCATTTTCTGCTTTATTTTGTGAAGATTTAGCAAACTCATCTTGAGAATTTCTGTCAATAGAATATTTTTCAGCAATATTTTCTGCCGTTATCCCCATGTGATACTCATTATAAACATCAGTTAATCCGTCAAAAACCATAGAATCTACCATAGTTGAATTACCCATTTTAATCCCGTTACGCATACCAAATACTAAATGTGGAGCCAATGACATATTTTCTTGACCACCAGCAATTATAATTTCAGCATCGCCATTTCTAATTGCAGCAATAGCTAAATGAGTGGCCTTCAAGCCTGACCCACAAACTTGATTAATAGTTAATGCAGGCACTTCTTTAGGTAAACCTGCTTTAATTGCAGCTTGCCGTGCTGGATTTTGACCAACTCCAGCTGTTAAAACTTGTCCCATAATAATTTCAGATATAGCTTCTGGTTTAACTTTTGTTTCATCAAGTATTGCCTTAATAACTACACTACCTAATTCTGGTGCAGACAATTTAGCTAAACTACCACCAAAACTACCAACAGCTGTCCTTTTGGCTGCTACTATAACCACATTTTTACCCATACAATTCTCCTGTTATTTTATCTAAAATCAATTAAATACTAGCAAAAGGCAAATTAACATTAAACATAAACGTTAGTATTATGTACATTCTGCTTCTATTACACTCATAGCTTTAGCTTTTACGTACTCCCCTGGTGCATTACATATAGGCTTATATTCTTGATCACCAAGTGTTTTCTTAGACTTCTTCATTATACCAGAATAGCTTTGTAACCACGAATTATAATCCTTCCACCAGCTACCAAACTTTTCATTAGCATTATGAAACCAATCTAAAGGGTCTTTAACTAAATTATCATTTGTCCAATAATTTCTTTTTTCTGAACTAACTGGATTAATTACACCTGCTGTATGGCCTGAGGCACCTAAAACAAATCGAACTGGCCCTTTAATATAATCTATGGTTTTATAAGCAGACAGCCATGGCACAATATGATCCTTTTGTGCGGCAAATAGATAATTTGGGCAAGCCACTTTGG
>JBKDHQ010000029.1:0-58175 GCA_046336365.1 Neisseriaceae bacterium | reverse complement strand
CCAGGAGATTATCCGAATCTATCATTTGATCTAGGGCATAATTTAAAAACGACATCTCAACCTCTGCAAAAACACAATATATTCATATATATCAATATTTTATTATACCACATATTCGCTCTTAATGTGCAGAGGTTTCATACTATAATAAATGCAAATGGGAAACCAATTCCATCTGCCGGATTAAAGAAGGCTGCAGAAAGTAGATTTATAGTAAAAAATGCAATTTTGGATAAAAGTGATGGTGTAATAGTACCAATTAGTATAATAAAACAGGCACTTGACAATGAATGTAAGGTGGGGAATGGAGTATTTATAGACGTGTGTAGTGATAATGAGATCCGCGTTTTAGATTTAGATCAGGTTGAATGGGCAAAAAATAGTAGGCTTAAATTACATAAATTTGAAATAGATGCTAAAGGAAGCACACTAGAATATAACCTATTGAATCAAGAACTTGCTATAAATGGGTGTCATGTAACCAATGCTACAATAAATGCTGATAAATGTCAATTTTCAGTTAAAGATTTTCAAACGTATTATGAATATAAATGCAAAGTGAAAGGTGCTACATTAAAAAAAGATGCTTTTGAGGAATATATATCTATAGACCTTGCAAGACAAATAATTAGTACTGGGTCTTCTATAAGTAAGATTATAGTAACTGGTAATAAGGGAATGAAACCTATAAATTGGGATGAGTTTAACTCTTTTGAAAAAAAATCTATCATATTATCTGGTTGTACAATTGACATTAATAAAAATGAAATAAGTTTTTACAAATATAATTTACTGATTTCAGGCAGATGTACAATAAAAAATGCTGTAATCAATGCTAATGAGACAAAGCTTAGTTATGCTAAATATAAAGAGTATATTGTTAACGGCAATGTACTGAAAAATGTACAATTATATCAGTATCCTTCAGAAAAAGATCTAGACAATCTACCACTTTCAGGTGCACGGGTGTCCTTTCCTGGAATTGAGTTACAACATTTTGAGCTTTTAATCAATAATGGAGGTGCTATAGCAGAAAATTCTCGTATAAATGTGGGACGTGCAATAATAAGTATAGATACTTTTTATAAAGCAAGCGCAAATAAATGGACACTAGAGGTTTCTCCCGAAGAAAGAAAATCATGTATATGTAGGTACGGCGCTCATAGTTATTATGAAACTGAGATTACTAAGGGTGCAGATAAAAATGTAGCAATATCTTTAGAATCTGTGCTTTCCTTACTTAATAAAATGGAAAAAGAAAACGAGATAAATCATAATCCGATTGACAAAATTTATGATCAAGATTGTACTATTAGTGGACCTAATGGTACTAAGATCAAAACAAGAGAAGAAGCTAAAGAACTTATTGATTATCTAACTACAACTGGAAAAACTTTAACTCTTAAGAAACTAAATGACTCTGTTATTAGATATGGACGTATCGTCAGAGGCCATATAATTGATGCAGAAAAATCTTCAATAACATGGGATTTATTCAAAGAACTTATTGATAATGATTGCAAAGTACAAAATGCTGTTTTAAAAGTCAGTGATAAAACAATTAGTTGCAGGACATTTTATAAAATTCTATCAATGGAATCATGTGTATGCACATTTGAAAATACAAAAATACCGTTAGGTTCAATAATAGCTGAGATTAAAAGCGAATTAAGCCGCCAATTCTTAACTACGGAAGATTCACCTTTTTCAACTCTTCCAAGAGATATGATTCTCATATTAGCCAATGAATTAACTAATTCTATGGTAAAAGATATTTATAGTCAGGGGTGTACAATAATTATTACAGGTGGTAATAAAGGTGCTCAAGAAGCTATATCTAAAGATGACGCGTATAAGCTGATTTACAATGACATAGAAAACCATATTTATAATGTATTGCGAGTAAGTACTTTAGAATCTAAAGATTATAATAAGGATGTCTCATAAACATTTAAACCAAGAGCTATATTCATATTATTTTTTCGGTTGTGCTGCTAGCACTAATCTGAATTTGAACTATACATTTGTAATTTATTTACGCTATGTAATAATATGATGTAGCTCTATATTGCCCACAAATACACTTTTAACCATCTCCCCCTAATATAATCTATTATATTAAAATGTCCCAGACAAAAATTGAATATGATGTATAATTTAGCATTTGCATATATGAATCCTCGCTTTTTTATATATTGTCTTTTGTAGCTATTTATCAATTTATTATATTTAATTGAAAAGCAAGAACTCACCACTTATTTAAATGGGATTCTATACATTTTTAAAAATAAGAACTACTAATATATATGAATTTAAATAACAAAATTTTACCATTGATTAACAAAATCCTAGCAAATAACCAAGGAAGCTTAAAACTATTACAAAGATATAGTAATAATTCCTTTACTATAAGCTTACTTGGTCTAATTAATTTTAGCGCTACAATTGCAGAAAATGGATTCTTAAATACTTTAGATGAAATAGATAATATAACCACACATATAAAAATTAATCCAGAAATAGCTAGATCATTAGTAAATAACAACAAAATAGAAATGCTTAAATACATCACTATTAGCGAAGATAAACAATTTGGTGTTGAATTACTTAAAATTCTATCAAATTTACAAATTATTGAAGCGTTAACTTATACAGAATCACTGCCACTATCAATAATTATTGATATCTTACGTAAATCGTTAGCTATAATCAAAAATAATATTAGTTTAATTACACAAAACATTGCACAATCAGTTACTGAATATCTACAATATGAAACCACAGATATTGTTAATAAATATGAAATTGAACAATATTGCAACCAAGTTGATGATCTACGCGAAAAGGCAGATATTATTACAAAACGCATTAATTTATTGAGTAATAGACAAAAATGAGATTTATTCGACTATTAAAAATAATTTTTACTTTGCATCGCTATGGCTTATATAATATTCTAAAAGAATATAATAAAATTAGTTTAACAGCTAAGGTTATTAAAACATTTTTTTTCTTTGTTCCTATTAAACATAAAAATAAATCTTTACCACACCGCACCCGTTTAGCATTTGAATATCTAGGACCAGTATTTGTTAAATTTGGGCAAATTTTATCTACACGTCAAGACTTAATACCTAGTGAGTTTATTGTTGAATTATCTAAATTACAAAATCAGGTATCACCATTTCCAGGCACTATAGCAAAACAGATTGTTGAGACCTCATTAAAAGATAAGATTGAAAATATATTTAGTTATTTTAGCGACGAAGCAGTAGCATCAGCATCTATTGCTCAAGTACATAAAGCAACCCTTAAAACGAATAATGAGGTAGTTGCAGTAAAAATACTCCGGCCAAATATCGAAATTATAATAAATAAAGATATAAAAGTGCTCAAGTTAGCTGCATGGTTTATTGAAAAGATATATCGTGACGGTAAAAGACTACGTCCACAAGAAGTAGTTCTTGAGTTTGAGAAAATAATACATGCTGAATTGAATTTTCATGAAGAAGCTTCAAATGCTACCGAACTTCGACGATTGCATAAAAAAGATAGCAATCTAATAATTATACCAAAGCTATACTTTGATTATTGTACTGATAAAGTTTTGGTGTTAGAATGGATGGATGGTACACCGATTTCTAATTTGGCAGAATTACAAAAAAAACATATTGATCTTAAAAAGCTATCTCATAATGGCGTTACTATATTTTATACTCAAGTTTTCAACTATGGCTTTTTTCATGCTGATATGCACCCAGGTAATATTTTATGTGATGATAAAGGACGCTACATTGGTCTTGATTTTGGCATTGTTGGTTCTCTATCTGAAGAAGACAAACGTTATTTAGCTATAAATATTCTAGCCTTTTTTAATCGCGATTATAAGAAAGTGGCATTAACCCATATTGAGTCAGGATGGGCACCAAAAAATACTTCTGTCGAGGAATTTGAAAATGCTATTCGCGGTGTATGTGAACCTATATTTAATAAACCTCTTGCTCAAATATCATTTGGCCAAGTACTCATAAAGCTGTTTCAGGTATCTCGACGCTTTGGTATAGTAGTTCAACCTCAGCTTATCTTACTTCAAAAAACTATTGTAAATGTAGAAGGTCTAGGTAGGCTATTAAATCCTGAATTAGATTTATGGGTTACTGCTAAACCAATTCTAGAAAAATGGATGCGTAACCAAATGGGGTGGCGTGGATTAATTAGAAATATCAAAGCAGAAGCTCCCTTTTGGTCATATACTATCCCAAAACTTCCACGCATTTTTGCAGAAAATTTAGCTCATTCGAGAAATATTATTGAGCAAAACACTAAATATAAAAATTTATTGCGCTCTTACAAATATCAAAATCGCATATTAATATTATTGATTATAGTATGTATAATAACATTCTGGTACAAATTATAATAATTCAATTTTATATATATTTCACTTATAATAAATTATTTAATAAATTCTAAAAAGCAATATTATGGAACTGGTTAGACTAAATAAATATTTAAAAGATACTGGAATATGTTCACGCCGTAAAGCTGATGAATTTATTGTTAATGGTCACATTAAAGTAAATGGGATAGTTGTTACTGAGCTTGGTTACAAAATTAATCCACAAATAGATAAAGTTGAAGTTCTCACCTCTGCCCATCAAATAATTAGCCAGTTTAAATATATTGTTTTAAATAAGCCAAAAGGATATGTTTGTTCAAAGAGTGATCTTGACGGAAAAACTATTTTTGAGTTAGTTCCGGATATTAAAGATCTTACTTACGCTGGGAGACTGGATAAAGATAGTCAAGGGCTTATAATATTATCAAATGATGGACAATTTATCTATAATATTGCTGGGGCTGAATTTCATTGCGAAAAAGAATATTTAGTTAGAGTGAACAAGATCATAACGCCCGAATATCTTAAAGAACAATCCAATGGTAATATAAAATTAAATGGCAAGACAGTCCGTAAAACAAAGATTGAGTATATAAATGACTATTTATATAAAATCATCTTAACTGAAGGAATGAACCGGCAAATTCGTCGTATGGCAGAAAATCAAGGATATAAAGTGACGGGTCTAAAAAGAATCAGAATTGGCATAATTAGCGACCATAATATTTCAATTGGTACTTGGCGTTACTTAACTCAAAATGAAATTGAATCTTTAAAAAGAACTATATAATCAAAATAGTACTCCATAAGTTATAATTAGATAAGACACCCATTTTCAAGCATATCCCCCCCAAATAGCTATGTAGACTTAATTACTAACTTTTAATTGTTCTTTAATATATGAACTAATGTGGTCTTTCAAAAAAAGCGGAGGCTTCTCAAAACAACATAATGTAGGGAATTTGATTTTTAATATTTGGTCATTCATTTTATTTAATATAATATACTCTCTAAATAATCCGATATTATCATTAATAATATATTCATTTACAGTTACTTCAAGATTAATACTACCTTTTGCTATTTCATATAAAGCAAGCTCAATACATAACTCAATCGTATTAGTATATGCAGGTCCTGCTGCTAGATTTTCTTGAATTTGACCATCATTCCCTAATACAGCAAATGGAGCTAGGTGCCTATATTCTAATGAACGCTGTATTATTTTACCATCTTTTAGCAGGCTAATTTTTTCGAGAAATTCTTTATATAAATCTTGAACAATACTACCACCACTTTCTATTAAATTAGCAATAACTTCTCTTGCACTAATATTCATCATTACCTGATTCTGAGTTTTCTGCCTAGTGTAAGCAATTCTTTCAAATTTTGGACCAAGTTTAAATTTACTAGTTAATATCTGTGTTGATAAAGACTTGAGATCATTCCAGGGTATGCTGATATTGTTTCTTATCTCATCATCTACCTCCAAATCCATATTTTCTGTATAATCCAACTTCTTCTTTGACTTTGGACTAGTATAAGCTGAAACATTTTTCATAGCAAAAAATCTCTTTAGTTCAGTGCCATTTGGTGTAACGATTACGTGTGGTGTATTGCTATTTGGAGATAATAGCCCATCCTCTATATCACCTTCACTATTCAAGGAAAAATATTTATAGCCGTCATAATTCTTAGCTTTAAAACCATCTTTAGTATAAGCCACATATTTTTCAGGGTTTTTCGCAAATCTAATTTTTAATAAATTTTGGTGCTTTTTTTGTTGGGACAAACTCTCCCATATCTCACCAATAGAGTTGCGTGTAGTACGAGGCCTAGAACCTTTTTTATAATCTATAGAAGATTGAAGACGCTTAGCTTCACGACTTCGGTACTTTTTATCATTATTGCTATTAGACTCTGCTGTAGACTCCTTGTCGTTAGTTTTTGATTTTTTCTCAGCTTGAAAATCTGTGGCGTTTAAGCTTACTTGTTGCCCAGCAGAAAACAAATCTATGCTATCATCTCTTTTTCTCTTTTTTGAGATAGCTTTACCTGAGTTGGCATTATCAGCTGTAGGCTGGGTATTAGGGGAATATGATTTAGGGAATAAGAGTGAACAAGCACGTTGCATATACTATTTTCCTCGTACAAATAGTTAATGCCGCATTCTAGCATAACTTTATAAACAATCAATACCATTATATTCGTAGCAAAAACTAGTATATTAGTTTTTTTAGCGTTTTTAAGAGAATCTTTTAACGGCAAATATTGATATATACAAAATTACTTATCAAATTAATAAAGAGCATATGGAATCAGGATTAGCATAATTAGTGGCCATAATATTCGGCTTATCACTTAGTTTAATGGAAAAAGTTGAAGAATAGCTATAAAACATTCGGTGTTAGCAATATGCTGTTTTTATAATAAACTAATATCTTAAGATTTTTTAAAGGATAGGTCTATGATCAATTAGATTTGCCTAATCCGAAATGCTGATATGCCAAATCAGTGACAATTCTTCCACGTGTTGTACGTTGTAATAATCCGCTTTGCATTAAATATGGTTCTATCACATCTTCTATTGTATCGGTTGATTCACCAAGAGTTGCTGATATATTATCAAGTCCAACTGGACCACCATTAAACTTATTAATAATCATCTCGAGTAATTTTTTATCCATTATGTCTAGGCCAATTTTATCTACATCAAGCATATCTAACGCTAAATTTGCATTTTTTTTATCAATAATACCATTACTCTTTACTTCAGCATAATCACGAACACGTCTAAGTAGTCGATTAGCAATTCTAGGCGTACCACGAGATCTACGTGCTATTTCAGCGGCACCATCTTCAGTAATTTTTAAGTTTAATAAATTTGCTGAACGCTTGACTACTTGAGTTAACTCTTCTAAATTATAAAATTCCAAACGAGATATAATCCCAAATCGATCACGAAGTGGATTGGTTAGCATACCGGCACGAGTAGTTGCCCCAACCAGAGTAAATGGAGGTAAATCAATTTTTATACTTCTTGCAGAAGGGCCTTCCCCTATCATAATATCTAACTGAAAATCCTCTAATGCAGGATATAAAATTTCTTCAACCACAGGAGACAAACGATGGATCTCATCAATAAACAAAACATCATTATGTTCCAAATTAGTTAAAATTGCAGCTAAATCGCCTGCTTTTTCTAAAACCGGGCCCGAAGTTTGCTTTAAATTTACTCCAAGTTCTTTAGATATAATATGGGCTAATGTAGTTTTCCCCAAACCTGGAGGTCCAAATAACAAAACATGATCTAAAGCCTCACTACGATTCTTACATGCTGTGATAAAAATATCTAATTGTTCTTTAATTTTACCTTGACCAATATATTCATCTAACGATTGTGGACGTAATGCTCTTTCCAATGTGTCATCATCCAGTCTTCTTGCTGTGATTACACGATCTTTTTCTATAGCGTCTACTGTTGATAACTTATCTGTTTTTATCATAATTTACACTGCCACTGCTGCTTTGATTGCTGGATACGGATCATAATTTACTAGAGCGAAGTCTTCGTATTTAAAAGTAAAAATGTCTTTAACAGTTGGGTTTAATTCTATTTTCGGTAATATTCTTGGGGTCCGTGATAACTGCAAATTAACTTGCTCAATATGATTTTTATAAATATGTACATCACCAAAACTATGGACAAAATCACCAAGTCCTAAATCGCATACTTGAGCAATCATCATAGTTAAAAGAGCATAACTTGCAATATTAAATGGAACACCTAAAAATGCATCGCCAGATCTTTGATATAACTGACATGACAACTTATTATCTGCAACATAAAATTGAAATAAAGAATGACACGGCATTAATGCCATCTTATCTAATTGCCCTACATTCCAGGCGGATACTATTAATCTACGAGAATCCGGATTAGTTTTAATCTGGTTAATAACTTGAGAAATCTGATCTATAGTAGTTCCATCTGATGCTTGCCAGCTCCTCCACTGTGAACCATAGATTGGCCCCAAGTTACCATTAGCATCAGCCCATTCATTCCAAATACTGACCCCATTCTCATTCAAGTATCTAATATTGGTATCACCAGCTAAAAACCATAATAACTCATATATTATAGACTTTAAATGTACTTTTTTGGTAGTCACTAATGGAAAACCATCAGCCAAATTAAATCGCATTTGATACCCAAAAACTGATATTGTGCCTGTTCCAGTACGATCAGTTTTCTCTATTCCGTTATCTAAAACATATTTTAGTAAATCATGATATTGACGCATAATTTCTATTTTTCTTTCAAAATATCAAGAATTTTTTGAGTAGTTAATAAGAGTGGCGATTTCTTACAAAATTCATGAACTGGTTGCCAAAATAATTGCTGACTTTCTACTGCAACTGGTTCATTTTCCCAATCGTGAACCCACATAACATCTAAATGAACATTAGCAGTAGTATATGGTTGCTTTAAATAAATAAAATTTCTTAAGTCACCACATTTAACAGTAACACCGATTTCTTCATTTAATTCTCTTATAAGAGCATCAGCAACTGTTTCGCCATCTTCTATTTTACCGCCAGGAAATTCCCAACAACCTTCATAAGATTTTCCATAAGGACGAGATGAAATTAAAACTTTATTATCCCTACACAGTATTCCTGCAACTGCACGTATTATTTTTGCCATATTTTTATATACTTATCCATTAATTGTTCATGAGTCTCTGGATTATCTTTATTAACTTCTATACATGCAACTGGACAAACAATCTGACATTGTGGTTCATCATAATGACCTACACATTCTGTACAAAGTTCAGGATTAATTTCGTAAATCTCAGGACCTTGGTAAATAGCTTTGTTTGGACATTCTGGCTCACATACATCACAGTTTATGCACTCTTCTGTTATGAGTAATGACATTGTTATCTAAACTCCATAAGGTTTTTAACATTTATTAAAATAGATGTTATTATACCGTATTTTTAGCCTAAATGATATTTATAATAATTTTATTAAAGAATATCTAACTATTCCTGCTTTAGCACTTTTTAATATTTCATAATTGGATAAATCTGGGACTTGTCTATATTCGATATATAGCAATGTATTTTTAAATACAGCTTTGTTTGATTCAATAATTCTTAAACATTTATCTAACAAATTTGTATTATATGGAGGATCTAGGAATATTATATCTGTAAAATTTTTTGTATGAGATAAATAATTTATACTATCATATTGTATAACTTCTATATTATCAAGCTTCAATAACTTCTTATTTTGTAGAATACTTTGTATTACTTCATGATTAACATCAACTAAAGTTACAAACTTAGCCCCACGCGATGCAGCTTCAAATCCTAAAACACCGCTTCCAGCAAATAAATCTAAACAGATTTTATCAGTTAAATCTTGGCCTAACCAATTAAATAATGTTTCTCGCACTCGATCTGTAGTCGGACGTAGCCCGACTACTTTATCATTAAATTGTAGGATTCGCGAACGATGCTCTCCGCCTATTATCCTAACTTTTCCCATTAGTTTAGAATGTCATACCTACTGATACCATTCCACCAAAACTATATTGTGGTTGATATACACTAACTGTACCGCCGTCAGATCCATTACCACCATTAATAACCGATCCACCTTGTAAGGTAGTCGTATTTGGAGCTACAGCATCATACTGAAAATTATTATAGAATAGACCTACACCTAACTGTAATTGTCTCCAAACATTAAATTTAGCTCCAAGAGTTGTAGTAAATACACTATTATTTTGAGGCATAACACCATATAATGGGCCAGATTGATCCCAGTTATATGCCCATGATTGATCTAGATAAATATCTATATACTTATTAACAACAAATTGTGCTCTAGCGCCAAGCCCAGCAGTATAGAAAAAGTCATTAGTTGCATTAGCTTGTCCATTAGCTAAAATAGTTGACATAGCAAGATTCATATTTCTACCTAAAGTGGCATATGGAGTTATCATAAACGTTTGAGATGCTGGAAACGAATAACCAAGTTTTGCATTAAAACCTCCAAGATTAGGCTCTTGAGATGCAGGCATTCCATAACCCATACCAGTACCTACTGAATGATTACCTAATGAATTGGTTGATGTCATCATATATGCATTAAGATCCGCCCAAATACCATTATCAAATTGATGCTCCACATCCAAACTCATAAATTGATCTTGTTGTAATGCTTGATTATTTGCACCATTAGCTAATGTAGCTTGAGTAAAACTCATTCCAAGACTTACTTGATTATCAAATTTTTGAAATGCTTCAAATTCATTACTTGTTGCATTATCTGCAAATACCGAAAAGCTACTTAACATTAAAAAACTTACGATAAATTTTTTCATTAATTCGTTCCTCATAATAAAATTTTACAATAATATTTACATTTATAATTTACATTAATTAAAATCTCTAAAGCCACATAATTATGGATTGTTCTTTATCTGATTTAGAGCAATTAAACTTAAAATATAAGGTGCTTGCGAATGATCAATCATTAATGGAATTTGTACAGCAGTCGCCCCAAGCGCAAATAACTGTGATGTATATAACTGTGTATTATCTAGAGTTAAACATTTCACCTTACCTGGAGAACGCCCATAAACACCGTCACTTGAACAAGCTCTTATGCCACTTTTATTCGTAACAGCTGAATCATAATTCATATATATAATAGCCGTTTTGCTATTTGTACCATATGACCAAGTATCAGCTTTACCAATTAATGCCATCACCTGCGGATCACTTAAAACTGGCTGAGCAAATCTATCTACCGAGTTATTACTTACACCACCATTATAAAGATTGTCTACTAATACACTAGCACTCTCATTACCAGTAAAGAAAGAAGTATTCCACATTGCACTAGGTGCTATAGTTCCAGAAATAGCAGCATCAGAGTATGATGGATTCATAAACAAGTTTGCCAATGTATCTCTTATTGGACAATCTTTTCTTACTATAGATGGCAGTGAAGTTAATACTGCAGATGTTACATATGATTCCAAACTTAAGCAACCAGACATATTAAAAAAGTTATTATTTGGAAAGAATAATGGGAATGCCGCTTTAGTAAAATCATATGTTATAAATGATACAAAAGCATACCCTGACAAAGAAGACTTACTAACTGCCATATAAATATTTGCTAATGTTTGTTGCATGCCACTTTCTATCTTTGGAAATGAAGGAGGAATTGCAGCAATCCCAGGTAGATAAAAATCGCTTGATTCAAGCATACCTGGTGAAGCGTTATAATAGTTTAAGTTACTAAGTTGTGAGTTATTCGAAGTACTATATGAAAAAGGGATCATTGATCCAGTTAAGTCATATGCTCCTTCAATTCCGACAGTGAGCTTTAAGTTCAAATTATTGTTAGCTAACATATTTGCTTCAGAACCTTGTAACATTCTAGATGCCCATAAAGCATATGGAGCACCTTCTGAATAAGAACTTATATACAAATTCATGTATTGACTTGCAGGAACTACACTTCCACTTAAAGCACTTTCTGTTGCTAGAAATTGTCGTGTAGCTTTTAACATATTAATTCCATTTAAAGCATTGTTTTGCGGATACAGTACATATGGGTGCATAACAGAAGAATCTACACCTTGTCCAACATAATCTGGAGCAATTGTAATATAACCTTGAGAAGCATAAATTGATGCCAGCATTATTTGCATCTTAGAATCTTGCATTGATGGGACATCATGTTTTGAGAATACAGTCGGATGATAAAATAACACAACTCCCTTAACGTTACTTGCAGAGATACCTTGTGGTACAATAACTAACCCTGATACAGTTTCATTTGTTACGCCGCCACCTGAGTATCGATTTGCTTGACCAGGCGTATTATAAGTAATCCTATACATTTTAACAGCACTAACACCAGCAGAATTACTAGTGACAAAATCATTTAGATGGCCACTAACTGCACCAAATAAATCATTATGGTTATTAATATATGTTTTATTAGCATTACATAAATCACTACCAAAATGACGAGATGCTGTAAGGAACTTCTTATCTAACACAGGCACAGCTGGTACAATATTTACACAAACCCCAGATTCCACAAAACTTTGTAGTACAGGGACTGGATATGTAACACCTGGGGAAGTACCGCCAAGAGCTATGGATAAATATGACTGTAAGTTACCATAAGCATTAGGATTTACTCCACCTGCTGAACCAGAACTACATGCTACAATGTACAAACTGCAAATAAATACAGCTAAACAATTTATATATTTCATTACCTCACCACCCTAAAATTTTATTAACAAAAACTTTATTTGCTATAAGCCCATAGAAATAATCATTGCTTTTTATTCCTATAAAATCACTTAAATGGCTGTTTTTCAAGTATCATTTATTCAAACCCAGCAATTATAATATATTTAAAATATCAAATGTATTTTTTTATTGATGCAACGCAACATTATTTTGACTTTTTTTGTCTAATAACAGTGCAAATAAAGATTATTTTACTCTTTATTGGTAATATTTTATTTTAAATTATTATAGAATATTTACCATATTTTTTTTATATGCTCAACCGTACATATATTTATGGCTTATGTTTAGCAATAGGTATTATTTTTAACTTACACATCAGTCATTTAACATCATTCTTTCTTGATAAAAATGTTGTGTAAATTTGGCTAATTGACCTAACTTAATTGCATTACGCATTTGAGTCATTAGTGTTAAGTAATAATGAATATTATGAATAGTATTTAAGTGGGCACTTAAAATTTCACCAATTTTAAATAAATGATGCAAATAGCCCCGAGAAAAGTTTTTACAAGTATAACATTCACAAGTTGAATCTATCGGATCTAAATCATCTTTATATCTGGCATTCTTAATTTTTATATCACCAAATCGGGTAAATAACCAGCCATTCCTAGCATTTCTTGTCGGCATCACACAATCAAACATATCAATGCCACAATTTACTCCGAAAACCAAATCTTCAGGAGTACCCACCCCCATTAAATAATGTGGTTTATCATGCGGTAACTCGTCTTTTAAATAGTCTAACATCAAATTCATTTCTTCTTTTGGCTCTCCAACTGATAAACCACCAATTGCGATACCGTCAAATCCAATCTGCAGTAGCTCTTCTAATGACTGCTTTCTTAAATCGTTATACATTCCACCTTGAATAATACCAAATAATGTATTTGTATTATTAAGTGAATCAAAGGCGTTGCGAGATCTCTTTGCCCAACGCAAACTCAATTGCATTGAATCCAAAGCTTCTTGATATGTCGCAGGATATGGAGTGCATTCATCAAACACCATAACAATATCTGAATTTAAAACAGTTTGTATCTCCATAGATTTTTCTGGCGATAAAAAAAGTTTTGATCCATCAATTGGATTTTGAAAATAAACCCCTTCTTCTTTAATTTTGCGTAATTTACCTAAGCTAAATACTTGGAATCCTCCTGAATCAGTTAAAATTGGGCTATTCCAAGCATTAAATTGGTGTAATCCACCAAACTTTTTTATTATTTCTAAACCAGGACGTAACCATAAATGGAAAGTATTTCCCAAAATAATCTGAGCATTACTTTCCTCTAGGTTCCTTGGAGACAATGCTTTAACTGCACCATAAGTCCCAACTGGCATAAATATTGGAGTTTCAACAACACCATGTTGTAAATGCAATTTACCAAGCCTTGCATAGCCATCATTTTTAATTAGCTCAAAATTCGGCATTTTTAACTTTCTGTATATAAGATATAAACATTCCTAAAATAGCACAAACAATTATACCAACTGCAATATAACTTAAATTACTATTATGTTGATTAAATATAAATTTAGCATAAAAAACTCCACAAATACTGGCTATAGCATTAACTAAAATAAAAAATACTGGCCCTATTCGATGAATTATAATAAATAATAGTACATATCCTATTGTAGATAATACAATTTCTAATAAAATTAAAAAAGTGTTGTAATTCAATCCCAGGTAGTAAAATTCACCAGTTAAAATTGTTAGAGGAGTAACAATAATTGTTGAAACAAAAAGCATCCACAACGCATAATTTAATACACTACCAGTTTGTGGCTTATACCGTGAAATATACACTACACAAAAAGCGTAACATAGAGGAATAGTTAGTGACAACAATAACCATAAATTAGAAATATGTGTATTTATTTTTTGCGGGAAAAATAATATTGAAATACCCGATACGCCCAGCATTACTAAAAGCAGCCTGGTTATACTAAATTTCTCTTGCTGAAAAAGTAGTGCTAGTGGATAAGTAAATATAGGAGCAATGTTTGCAATGACTGTAAGAATCCCTGAATCTATATTTCGTGCAGCATAATAAATCATTAGATTCGGAATAGCTATACCAAATATTCCGCTAGTTAAAGAATACTTAATACCACCACGTACAGGCCTAACATCAGACCTAATTAACTGTATAATCAATAAGCTTAAAAATGGACCACATGATTGCCAAAATGCATACCCGTTTGGCATTACACCATGACGCATCACATAACCTGCTATTGCATAGCCACTTGCCCAATCAACCCCTAGAATTATTAATAATATTATAGTTAATAACATTACACCTAAGCCAGCTTACCATGACAATGCTTATACTTTTTACCGCTACCGCATGGACATTTTGCATTACGTCCGGCAGCAGAAACCGGATTAGATGCACTTGTATTATCTCTTTGTTGGCTATTATTAAGCAAAAAAGATTTAACATCTTGATGCACATAAGTAGAATCCTGAGTCATAGAAGAGTCTTCTGTAGGTATATCATCTATGCCTTGGATATTAACAGTAACTAATGCTTTTACTGCTTCATTTTTTATATTGTCTAGCATCTGAGCGAATAAGCCAAATGCTTCAGTTTGGAATTCACGTTTTGGATCTTTTTGAGCATAACCTCGTAAATGAATACCTTGACGCAACTGCTCTAACTGTGTCAGATGCTCTTTCCAATAGTAATCAATATGTTGCAATAAGATACTTCGTTCAAAACGCATAACTTGCATCTTACCCATATCTCCGATAGTCTGATTAAATTTATCTATCAATTCTTGTTGTGTAATATCTGGTGCTTCCGCTATAATCTCAGTAAATGACTTATTTAGTATGATAGAGTTTTGAGCACAAAAATCATCCAATGCAGTAATATTCCAACTACTTCTTTCACCCCCAATAATCCCTGTAACAAAGCCATTGATATCATCATTTATTTTTTTTGCAAAATCAACCATTTTATTGTGATAGTTATTATAGATTAAGTCAATTAACTGGTTTTTTATGTTCTCTTCATTAATATTAGGATTCTCTAATAATATAGCTTTGACATTAAAATGTATTAAATAAGTATCAGATATAAATTTCTCTAAGCCACTGATATCCCAAATATCATCGGTTGATCGTGGTGGTATATAGTTATCAAACATCCCTCCCACAACACCCTTTATCATAACAGCAGCAGTTTCTGACAAATCTTGGCTAGTTAATAATTCATCACGCTGTTTATAAATTACACTACGTTGTTCATTAAAAACATTATCATATTCTAATAATTGTTTACGAATATCAAAGTTATGCCCCTCAACTTTTCTTTGGGCTGACTCAATCGACCTTGATAACCACTTATGCTCAATTGCTTCACCTTCTTTCATACCAAATCGTTGCATCATACTACGCATACGTTCACCACCAAATATGCGTAACAATGGATCATCAAGAGATAAATAAAATCTACTACTTCCTTTATCACCTTGTCTACCAGATCTACCACGTAATTGGTTATCTATACGACGAGACTCATGACGCTCAGTACCAATAATTGCAAGCCCACCAGATTCTAAAACTTTTTTATTAGCATCTATCCACTTAGCCCATACTTCTTTAATTTTAGCATCACGCTCTTCATTGGAAAAATTACTATTTAACTTAATACTTGCAATTTCAGGCTTTGGATTACCACCTAATATAATATCTGTACCACGACCTGCCATATTAGTTGCTACTGTAATACCACCCGGTCTACCTGCCTGTACAATTATATCTGCCTCACGAGCGTGCTGTTTGGCATTTAATACTTCATGCTTCAGTTTAGCTTTTGCCAATAATTGTGATAATATTTCAGAATTCTCAACAGAAGTAGTCCCAACTAAAACCGGCTGATGCCGTGAATGACATTCTTTAATATCTTCAATAATTGCATTATATTTATCTTGCAAATTCATATAAATTTTATCATTGTGATCATTTCTAATCATTGGTTTATTAGTAGGAATTACAACTGTCTCTAGATTATATATTTCTTGAAATTCATATGCTTCGGTATCAGCAGTACCCGTCATACCAGACAATTTCTTATACATTCTAAAATAATTCTGGAATGTGATCGAAGCCAAAGTTTGATTTTCACGCTGAATAGTCACACCCTCTTTGGCTTCAACAGCTTGATGTAGACCATCAGACCACCTACGACCATGCATTAACCTCCCAGTAAATTCATCAACAATAATGACTTCATTTTCTTGTATAACATAATGCTGATCTCTTAAATAAATATAGTGAGCTTTTAACGCTGCTAATAAATGGTGCATTAAACTAATATTATGAGCGTTATATAAACTATCGCCCTCCTCTAGCAGCTTCATTTTCAATAATATTTCTTCTACTTTAATATGACCTGCTTCAGATAATATAACATTATGATTCTTCTCATCTACCCAAAAATCTCCGTCATTACTTTCTTCTGCTTCTTGCTTTGTCAATAATTTTGGCACCTGATTTAACTTTACATATAACTCTTCTGAACCTTCAGCTGGACCAGATATAATCAATGGCGTTCTTGCTTCGTCAATTAAAATCGAATCCACTTCATCAACAACAGCAAAGGCTAAAGGCCGCTGTACTTTGTCATTAATATCAAATACCATATTATCACGAAGATAATCAAATCCAAATTCATTATTAGTACCATAAGTTATATCACATTGATATGCAT
Source organism: Neisseriaceae bacterium (assembly GCA_046336365.1). Taxonomy (GTDB): domain Bacteria; phylum Pseudomonadota; class Gammaproteobacteria; order Burkholderiales; family UBA11063; genus Aquella. The sequence goes on along the minus strand of JBKDHQ010000029.1, from coordinate 40,689 downwards.
GCTTCTTTTCTTCATGTGACATATCTGGTAAATTAACCCCAACACTTAATCCAAGAAAATTGTATAATTTACTCATTTCGGATGCATCACGCTTAGCCAAATAATCATTAACTGTAACAACATGTACTCCATTGCCAGCTAAAGCATTTAAATATACAGCTAATGTGGCAACTAAAGTTTTACCCTCACCTGTTTTCATCTCAGCAATTTTGCCAGCATTTAAGACCATGCCACCGATTAATTGAACATCAAAATGACGCATCTCTAATACGCGCTTACTAGCCTCACGACATATAGCAAAGCTTTCTGGCAACACACTTTGCAAAGATTCGCCATTACGAACCTTCTCTCTTAATTCATTAGTCTTATTTTGTAATTCAGAATCAGACATGCTAACCATGGTAGTTTCTAACTGATTAATTTGCTGAACTACTTTTAAATAACCTTTTAATAATCTTTGATTTCTGGTACCAAATACTCTATATAAAATTTTTTGGATCATCTGATTTTTTCTTTACAAATTTAACTTTAATCTATTCTCATCGTCTTTCAATTCTGGAATTTGTCATTCCTTATAAAACACTCACGATAAAGCATATAGCCCATGTCGTCGCGTTTTATATCGCCATTTCGGCTCCAGAATTGAGATACTTCGAGTATATTTTACTAACAACACTTTATATAAAAATAACATATTTTAAATTAATTACCCTTGATTACTTGCGTAGAACCTGTTTAGAATCTCCCAATTTATGCATTTTTTACATTACAATTAAAGGTCCTAAACAGGTTCTTAATATATGCCCTCTACTTCTCTTCAAATATTTTTAAATATCCAGTCATCGCTTCTTCTTTAGATTTTCCTTTAATTGCATTCCATGCTTGCCATTTTGCACGTTCAACCATATTAACGATTGATGGGCATTCCCCTTTAACATCACCCTCAGTTGCTTGCTTATAAAAAGCATACAACTTTAATTTCTGTGCATTATTTGGGTTAAAGTCAATTGTTGCCTCACGCACAGCTTTAACCATATCATCAAATCTAATTTGTAAATCATCACTCATGATTATCTCCTAATTTTTAAACCAATTTAGACTGCTGATCGCGTATAGCTAGTTTCAAAATATTGCTAGGCCTAAATGTAACCACTCTTCTTGCAGATATAGGATACTCTTTTCCTGTTTTTGGATTACGCCCAAGACGCAGTTTTTTTTCTCTAAGAATAAAATTACCAAACCCTGGTATCTTTACATCATGCCCATCAGCCAAAATAGACCCTATTACGGCAAAGAAATCTTCCACAAATTTCGAAGCTTCAGCTCTTTTAAGCTCAGAATGCTCCAAAACCACCTGAACTAATTCATTTTTTGTAATTGCCATATTAACCTCTCTACCTTAATTTAACTTTAAATTGCTTACTCACTTGTTCTATAATATAATTTAAATTCTGACTGATTTCATCATCAGTTAGTGTTTTGTTAGCCTGAAATAATAACTTTATCGCAACACTTTTTTGCCCGAAGCCAAGATTATCACCAGAATAAACATCAAAAATATTTATTTCGATTAAACTATCAATTTTTAATGAATGTATATAATCTACAATATCTCCTACTGCAGAATTAATATCCATAACAAAAGCCAGATCACGCTCAACCTTTTGAAACTTATTGATAGGTTTAACTTTAAAATTAATATCGTTATTAATGATAAAATCAATATCTAATTCAAATAAATAAGGAGCTAAACTTAAACCTAACTTCTGTGATAAATAAGGATGTAATTGACCTATAATACCAATATCTCTATTATAGGTGCATATTTTAGCACATCTTCCACTATGTAAAACCTTATTATCTAAACATGGCATAAATTTAATATCTTCAATATGTTGCAACAATAATTCAACATCACCTTTTATATCAAAAAAATCTACTTGCTCTTTATCACTAGACCAATTAACTTTATTTTTATAACCATACAATAATCCAGATAATTTTAACGGCTGCAATTTTTCATCTTCGCCATAAAAAACTCTTGATAATTCAAATAATTTAATAGATGCTGCCCCTCTATTAATGTTATATTGCATAGTTTTAATTAATCCAGCAAATAAAGTATTTCGCATAAAAGACAATCCAGCTATTGGGTTTTTTAAACCCACTGGATCTATTTGCAAGTAATTAAATAAGTTAAAATAATCCTCTTCTAAAAATGCATAACTAATTATCTCATTATACCCTCTAACTACTAGATTATTTTTCAATATATTAATTTTTGCTTGATCTTGATTAATATTCATCATCGTATGGGTCACTGTAGGTAATTTGGCTTCTATATTGTCATAGCCATACACTCGAGCCACTTCCTCAATCAAATCTTCTTTAATTTTAATGTCAAATCTATAGCTAGGCGGTATTACAATAAGTTTATCAGCATCAGACTTAATTTCAAAACCTAACTTAGTTAAAATATCCCGAATTGTTGCAATAGGTATATCTATGCCAATTAATCTGGCAAAATCATCTTCTTTTACACAAATAGAAGCATCATAAATATTAGCCAGGTTATTTCTGATTGTAATACAACTAACTTTACCACCTAAATATTTGCTTATTAGACTTGCAGCAAATCTAATTGCGTATTCTTGAATTTTATAATCTACTCCGCGTTCAAAACGATATGCTGCATCTGAATTAATTTCATATTGCTTTACCTTACCAATAATAGTATTTTGTGTGAAAAATGCACTCTCTACTATTATGTTTTTAGTATTTATACTCACTCCCGAATCTAAACCACCCATAACACCAGCTATAGCAGCAGGTTTATCATTAGAATCACAAATTAACAAAGTATTATTTGTAAGTTTTGCATTAGTATTATCTAATAACGTTAAAGTTTCACCATCATTAGCCATCCTCACGTAGAGCTTACTTCCAGTTTTATCTAGATCAAAAGTGTGTAATGGTTGTCCCATTTCTAGCATAACATAGTTTGCAATATCTACAATTGGTGAGATACTATTACAACCGCAGAGTGTTAGCCGCCTAGTTATAATATCTGGTAGCTTTACAGTATTATCAACATTTTCAATGATGATTACTGTATAATTCGGACATTCATTTTTAGCATCAACAGTAACATCGAGTATAGCATCTGAACTATACACAACATCATGATTCATTTGATATTGGTGTTTATAACCAGTTAAAACCGATATTTCCCGCAGTAGACCTAAAATTGATAAACAATCACCACGATTCGGTGTAATTTTTAACTCTATAAGTTTATCTTCTAAACCATTAGTCTCACTATTTATAGGCTCTATTTTTTCAATTTCAATTCCTGCTTGCGTAAGCTTATCAAAAACTATATCCCAATTAGGCTTATCAATAAAATACTCATCTAACCAAGACAATAGGACCTTCATAGCGAAACCTCATTAATACCTTGAAATTGTTTTAAAAAATCCATATCGTTTTCAAACATCAGCCTTAGATCATCTATACCGTATTTAAGCATAGTAAATCTATCTATACCCATACCAAAAGCAAATCCACTATACTCATCTGGGTTAATATTCATATTAAGTAATACTTTGGGATGCACTACTCCACATCCCATAACTTCTAACCACTTACCACTATCTGAAAGAATATCTACTTCAGCAGAAGGCTCTGTGAATGGAAAAAAAGATGCACGAAATCTTACCTTCAAATCATCTTTATCAAAAAAACTGCGTAAGAACTGAATAATTACACCTTTTAAAGTTGCTAGACTAATTCCTTTATCAATCCATAGCCCTTCCAGTTGGTGAAACATCGGTGAATGAGTTGCATCCATATCCACTCGATAAACACGCCCTGGAACAACAACTTTGATTGGTGGTGTAGATTTTAAAGTATATCTAATCTGCATTGGTGATGTATGAGTTCGCAATACATTGTCATGTTGAGTGTAGAAAGTATCTTGCATTGCACGAGCAGGATGATTATCTGGAATATTTAATGCTTTAAAATTATAATAATCAGTTTCAATTTCAGGGCCATCTGCTATATCAAAGCCAAGACCTGCAAATATATTTAACATTTTATTTAATGTGATGGATACTGGATGTAAACTACCTAATTGGTTATTTCTTCCATTTAATGTAACATCAACAGTCTCATTGATTAATTTCTCTTGTAACTCTTTTTGTAAAATTAATTCTTTTTTTTGTAATAAAGCTTCTTCAAATTGATTTTTTATATAATTTACCTTGGCGCCAAACTCTTTTTTTTCTTCTACTGGCAAATTTTTCAATTCCTGCATTAATAGCGTAATACTACCAGCTTTTCCGGTATATTTTGATTTTATCACATCCAAATCATGTAAGGTAAGTGCATTATTTAAAGCATTTAAACTCTCATTTAAGGTGGCAGTTAGTTTATCCATATTTCTAAAATCCCAAAGTATAATACCATCCCATAAACCTAAACAATATATACAAAAAAACGGTGGCACATTTACCACCGCTAATTGTATCATCTTATTGCGCTATACTTTAAATAGTTCTAAAGAATAGTATAAAGATTGTTTGAAACTATGCTAATTGACTTTTTGCAATTTCCACAAATTTGGCAAACGCAATTTTATCTGTTATAGCCAGATCGGATAAAACTTTTCTATCGACTACAACATCTGCCTTAGTTAATCCATTGATAAAATTGCTATAGGTTAATCCTAATTCACGGCAACCAGCATTAATACGGGCAATCCACAGGCTTCTGAATTGACGTTTTCTTTGACGTCTATCACGATAAGCATATTGACCTGCTTTCATTACCGCCTCTTTAGCAACGCGATAAACATTGCCGCGACGTCCACGATAACCTTTAGCTAAGGCTAATACTTTTTTGTGTCTTGCTTTTGCAATAACACCACGCTTTACTCTAGGCATAATGATTCTCCCTTATGCGTATGGCAGCATAGATTTAACACTAGCCACATCAGATGCGTGAACCATAACAGTTCCACGTAGTTGTCTTTTGTTTTTAGTTGTTTTTTTGGTCAAAATATGGCGTTTAAATGCCTGGGAGCGCTTAATACCGCCACTACCTAATACATTGAAGCGTTTCTTAGCTCCAGTTTTAGTTTTCATTTTAGGCATATCTATGTACCTTTTTCTAATAATTACAAATAGATAGTAGGTGTGTCATTATTAATAAATCAATAAATGAACATCTTGAGGAACCTTACATATCACCATTCAAGTCTGCTATTATAAGGCGCATGCAAACTCGAGGTACGTATTATACCATAAAGATTAACAAAAAATAAAGAAATAAATTTGAAATAAATACAAATTACATGATAAAATACGGGTTTACCACTTTAAGCCGTTACAAGAGGTGGCAAAGGCCTTTTGTTTAAAACATATACTTACTTAGTATAAAATATATAGGATTAAATTTATAATATGAAAACTTTTTCAGCAAAACCGTCAGATATTACACAGGATTGGTTTGTTGTTGATGCTAAGGACAGAGTTCTTGGTCGTCTAGCAACTAAAATTGCACATATTCTTCGCGGAAAACATAAGGCTATCTATACTCCACATATGGATACTGGTGATTTCGTTGTTGTTACCAATGTAGACAAAATAGTTGTAACTGGACAAAAAACATTACAAAAAATCTATTATCGTCATACAGGTTACCCGGGAGGTATTTACTCTCGTACTTTTAAAGAAATGTTAGAAAAATGTCCTGAGAAAACACTAATAAGTGCAGTTAAGGGAATGTTACCTAAAGGGCCTTTAGGTTATGCTATGCTTAAAAAACTTAAGGTATATAAAGGTGATTCACATCCACATACTGCTCAACAACCAAAAACTCTAGACATTTAATAGGAATAAATTTATGAATGGTAAATATTATTATGGAACTGGAAAACGCAAAAGTTCTATAGCACGTGTATTTATAATTAAAGGTGATGGTAAAATTACTGTCAATGGGCTTTTATATGAGAAATACTTCTCACGCCAAACTAACTGTATGATTGTTAGACAACCTTTGGAACTTACTCAAAATCTAGAAAGTTTTGATATCAAAATTAACGTTAGCGGTGGCGGAGAATCTGGTCAAGCTGGTGCAGTTAAACACGGCATTACTCGTGCTTTAATTGATTTTGATCCAGAATTAAAGTCAATCCTTTCAAAAGCTGGATTTGTTACCCGAGATGCGCGTATTGTTGAGCGTAAAAAATGCGGTCTTAGAAAAGCTCGTAGAAGGAAACAATTCTCTAAACGTTAATCTATATGTGTTATACTACATTCAGATTATTATGTTTAATCTATTACAAATACCCCACCCTTTAAATGGGGTATTTATATTTATTTAGGGATTAATATGTATTATTTTGTTGAACGTTCGGTTGCAATCATCAAACCAAAACAAGCATTCTTAGATTGGGTTAATAACACCTTTCAAGATCTGCCGCAACAATTATCCCTTGAAAGCATTCGTATTGATTGCAATTCTTATTTAATACCAGAAGTAAATGAAATTGAAGATGGTATTAACTTCATCGACGAAAAATATGCAGATTTATTTGCAATGGAATTTGCTTCTTGGACTGAAGATGAATCACTGTGGCCACAAGAACTATCCTTAAAAATGTTCTGGGACTGGTTTGACGTTGAAATATTTCCAACAACCATTGATTTAACTGATGACTCTGCTGATGGTGAAGATAATAAAAGAATAAAATCATTAGAAAACACCATTCATTAATAAATCGGCCTAAATATATGAATTTAAATTTGGTTTATATATAGCCGGTGATTAATGTTGCACTCAGACCATCTATTATTGCAGCAATACTAGTTGTTATTGCTCTTACAATACTTTATCTATTAATATTATTAACCACAAATTTAAAATATGAATTGTGTATAGTAATGATTATTATTACCTGCTTATGGTTTAAACAATTACTCTTTTACCCAAACTATATAATAAATATTTGCCCAAAACAAAATGAAGTCAACGTATGTTTTAAAAACAAAGTTTATAAAGTAGAATTAAAAAATTTTTATACACTTGGATTTAATATAACCATTTTGTTGCTAAAAGCTGATAAGAAATTATTTCTTATACCAATTTTCAGGGATAGCCTGCCAATACGAGACTATAAATATATTCGATCTTATTTACGCTGGCATTAATAAAATCTCTTACTTTCAGCTTTCTGAGCAGATTATATAAATATAGGAAAAGACATAAATATAAATATAGAAAAAGACCAGTTATTTTTAAAGTTTGATCTGCATGCCAGATATTGTTTTGTAAAACCACCACATTTCAATTGATCATTAAAATCTTACCATAGTAAATAGTCAATTTACTATTATATTGTAGCGTTATAACACTTCTTTAATTTTTTAACATGAAAATTCCTATATAAACAAGCCAATATGATATAATCAGATACAATAAAATAAATAATACAAACTTATGGTTTGAACATGAAAAGCTACATGCATATAATTAATGATTTAATGCTGGTTGAAGATCGTAAAGATACCCTTGAAAATGCACAACAATTAATTAATTCGTTGCAAATTTTTCCAAAATATCCAATTATTCTAATTGGTGGCACCAATGGAAAAGGCTCAACTTGCGCATATCTTACCAATATATTATTAAATGCAGGTTATAAGGTAGGTACTTTTACCTCACCACATATATTTCAATATAATGAGCGTATTAAAATAAATAATACACTAATTAGCGATGATGATTTACTCGATTACCTAGAAAAGATTGCTTTAAAATCAAATTATAAGCTAGGATTTTTTAAAACTCTCACATTAGCCACACATTTATATTTTATGCACGAGAAAGTTGATATTGCAATAGTTGAAGTAGGTATTGGTGGCAAAAATGATGTAACTAACTTATTTGAGCCAGCAATTAGTGCAGTTACTTGCGTTGACTTTGACCATTGCCATATTTTAGGTAATGATTTAAATGCAATTGGTTTAGAGAAAGCACATATTTATAGAGAAGGCAAGTGGGCATTCTTTGGTGCATATAATCCACCTAGAAGTCTTATTGAGTATGCCAAAAGCATTTGTTCTAAATTAGAAACATTAGGTACAGATTTTGATGTTGTATGTAATGAATTAAGTTTTGATGTATGGTGTAATAATAATAATTTTTACACACTACCTTATCCCTCTCTTAGAGGGAAAGAACAGGTTTATAACGTAGCTTTATCACTTGCAATTCTATCTAAATTAAGGCACACTTTTCCTGTTACTATAGGCAATATAAAAAATGCTTTATTACAAACTAAATTAATCGGACGCTTCCAAGTAATGCCTGGACAACCACAAGTAATATTTGATGTTGCACATAACCCACAAGCAGTGCAAAAGATGCTTCAAAATATGGTAAAATTACCCTTTGCAAAACAAAACATAGCAGTTTTTGGCATTTGTAATGATAAAGATGTTGAAAAAATCCTCGAATTAACACATAATGTCTTTCAATATTGGCATATTGCTAAATTAAATTCTGACAGGGGTTTAGAAAGCAAAAAATTAAAAGAAATATTGCTAAAACACAAAGTACATGTAGAACAAGTTTTTGAGCATCAAAATATAACATTTGCAATGAAAGATGCACTAAGTATAGTTAAAGATTCAGAACGTATTGTATGTTTTGGTTCTTTTTTAACAGTAGAAGAAGCATATAAAGAATATAAAGAATATAAATTTTTAAACTAAAGGCAATCAAAATAAATGCAACATAATCCACAGAAGAAAAATACTAGTCAATTATTACGTAACACTGCAGAATCAAAACGGAAATCTCGCCATAGACTATTAGGTAGTATATTTTTATTAGTTATTGCATTAGTCGTATTATTAAATGTAACCTCAAAAGTAAAACCAGTTGATGTAAACCCAAGGACAATTGAAATACAAGATACAACAAAAGCTAAAACTATTGTAAAAAAAGAAGAATCTGACACTATTGCCAAACAAATATCTTCACAACCTGTGCCAGCTACTTCTATAAATTCAGTTGCTACTAATAATACACCAGCATTAAATAAATCTAATTCTAGTGCATCACAAATGGAAGCAAGTAGTACTCAAAGTGAACATGCTATTGACAATCGAAATGAACCAACAAATAATAACAATGGTTATAAAGCTTCTATTGTTGATAATAATAAAACACCCACTGATAGTGAACAATCTAAAAATATGCTTGGTAATGATACTACTCAAAACAAGCATGAGAATTTAGCATTATCGCCAAAAGTTGTTACTGAAAAAGCTTCACGTAAATTAACCCCAGAACAAATTCTTAATGGAGAAACAGAACATACTAATGCAAGTAATTATTTTATACAATTAATGGCAACTACTAATAAAGATAAATTAATAGAGATAAAACAACAATTATCTAGCAGAGGAATAAGATCTTTTATACAAGAAGCACATACGTCAAATGGAAAAACCATATATCGCTTACGTATGGGGCCATTTAAAACAGAAGATGAGGCACATAGTAAACTATCTCTATTAGATAATTAAGCACAAGCATGGAACTAGTAAGTAGTAATTATGATCTGATATTTCTTGGGATCATAATAGCCTCAACAATATTTGCATTAATTCGTGGTGGCATTGCCGAAATCTTATCGATCAGCTCCTGGTTTATAGCATTATGGTTTATGCATAAATATGGAGAACTTATTAATCATTTTATTCCGCAAAATATAACCAATCCTTTGTTAAGAAGTATTATTGTTTATATAATAATATTTATCATAGTTGCAGTTGTAATTGCATTAATTAAGAAATTTTTCGCAAGCATTATAAGTAAATTAGGGTTAGGTGGCCTTAATTATCTTATTGGGTTTATATTTGGAATCATTCGTGGAGTATTTATATGTGCCATAATTGTAGTTATTATCGAGATGCTTAATCTTGATATATCGCATAATTGGGATAAAGCTAAAACATATCCAATAATTCGCCCAGCTATGGAATTAATAGTAAATGCAATCCCGGATAGTATAAAAAAACTACCAGCACCCCCTAAAATTAATTTTTCAAGAGTACATTAACATGTGTGGAATTGTAGGAATAGTTGCAAAGCAACAAGTAAATAATACCTTAGTTAGCGCTTTAAAAAGCTTACAACATAGAGGACAGCAAGCCTCTGGCATTGCAACTATGGATGGTAATTTAATGCATCTAAAAAAAGGTACTGGCTTAGTGAAAGAAGTTATTACTGAATATGACATGACTTATTTAAAAGGTAATGTAGGAATTGGACATGTAAGGTATCCAACTGCAGGATCTGCGAATGATCCTGAGCAAGCACAACCATTTTATGTAAATTCCCCTTTTGGTATTATGCTTGCACACAATGGCAACTTAACCAATGCCACTGAACTTAGAAACGATGTATTACAAAAAAATCATCGGCATGTACGCACACATTCAGACTCTGAAATTTTAACTAATATCTTTGCTTTTGAGTTAGAGCAACAAACTACTCATCAACAGTTAGTTAATGAAAAAATTTTTCTAGCTATTGAAAACTTAAATAACCGTATAAGCGGTGCATATGCTGTAGTTAGCTTAATTGCAGACTATGGGCTAGTTGCATTTCGTGATCCAAATGGAATAAGACCTTTGGTTTTTGGTAAAAAAACAAACCCGGATAATACTATAACTTATATTGTATCATCTGAAAGCTGTGCTATTGAGATCAATGGCTTTGAAGTTATACGCGATGTATTACCTGGAGAAGCTATAATAATAACTAATGATGGTAAATTTGAATCTAGGATTTGTCATTCTAGCCCAAAACTAAATATTTGCATCTTTGAATATGTTTATCTGGCTCGTCCTGACTCCACGATTGAAAATGTAACCGTACAATTAGCCAGACGAAATATGGGGAAATATCTAGCACAGCATGTTCAATCTCTAAATCTAGAAATCGATGTTATTATTCCGGTTCCTGATACATCAAGAACTATTGCTGTAGAAGTTGCTGATACCTTAAATAGACCATATCGTGAAGGGTTTGTAAAAAATCACTTTACTGGCAGGACTTTTATGTTATCTAACCCAGAAGAAAGAAAAATTGCAGTTAGAAATAAATTAAACCCAATTGCAATTGAATTTAAAGATAAAAATGTATTATTAGTCGACGATTCTATTGTTCGTGGAACAACATCTAAGGAAATTATTGATATTGTAAGAACGAGCGGTGCAAAGAAAGTATACATTGCATCAGCTGCACCACAAGTACGTTTTCCTAATGTTTATGGGATCGACATGCCAACTCATGATGAATTAATAGCATATAATCGTAATGATGATGAGATTTGTAGAGTAATTGGTGCAGATAAGGTAATTTTTCAGACACTTGAAGATTTAAAACGTTCAATTAGTGATGTCAACCCACAAATAACTGAGTTTGAAGCATCATGTTTTGATGGCAATTATATAACAGGTAATATTGATAAAAAGTATTTAGATTCACTTCTTTCAGTCAAATGGAATTAAGCTTAAATGATTATATTATTTGGAGGAACATTTGACCCAATCCACTTAGGTCATATGAAAATTGCAGAAAAGCTATATGAAGTATTTAAACATCCTATAACTTTTCTACCAACCGGTATTCCTACTTATAAAGCACAACCGCAAGTATCTGCACAAGATCGCTTAGCAATGATCAGACTTGCCTTGGATAATGATAATAGATTTTGTATTGATGATAATGAAATAAAGCGTGATGAATTTTGTTATACATATAAAACATTAACCAGATTACGTGAAAAAATTGGTTATCATACGCCTGTATTTTTCATAATTGGCAGTGACTCATTGGTAACATTAGATACCTGGGATAATTGGGAAAATCTATTTGATCTAACTAATTTCGTTGTAATAATGAGACCCAGGTATAATCAGGAACTTATGAGCAAAAATCTACAAGAAGAATTTTCTAAACGGCATGAAACTGATATAAAAACTTTTATTAATTGTAATTATGGCAAAATTTATATAGTAGATTTTGATCCAATTGATATTTCCTCAACTAAAATACGCCAAAATATAAAATATAATTTGTCCATAAATAATTTAGTATCACCAGAAATAGCAAACTATATAAAAGAACATAGACTATATACCTGAATCATAAAACATATAGGCTCTAGCTCAATAAAAAGATTTTCTATGTTGATGAAATATACGCAAAATTTGTACAAATTCATTTCTAACTCTGTACACAATTAAATATGGAAATTCATGTAATACAAGTTCTCTTGTCCCCATAAGTTTACCACTACGTCCGATATTTGGCATAGATTTTAAGATTTCAATCTGTTTATAATAGTAATTAGCAAATCTATAACCTAATCCTGATTGCTGTTGCTCATAATATGAAGCAATTTCATCTAGATTTGCTAATGCTAATTTTGTTTCTTGTATTTTTAAATCTTCCATTTAGCATGAACCTTCAACACATCTTCTGGTGTTGCAATTCCTCCGCTATCTGCAAGTTCAATAGCCTTGATAGTTTCTTCAATTTGCCAACTCTCAATATCTATCTTCTCTTTTAACCAAGCCAATACAATATCTGATTTTTTTCTATGTGTAACTGTAGCTAACTTTTCTATTTTTTCTTTTAATTCAGATGGAACTCTGAGTGCTAAAGTTTCTGTTGCCATTTTCTTTCTCCAAAAATATAAACAACCATAATTTATTTTAGCATAATGTTTACAATATTTGCAATTTATTTTATGCAAACATTTATCAAATAAAGTGCCAATTAATTATTATAAAAGTATATACCCAATCAGATTGAAGTTTCAGGTTTGATAATCTGAAAAGCCACACGCTTATCTCGCTCTGTTTTATGTTGTGCTTCAAGCTCTTTCTTTTTTGCTTCATTTAATATTATCTTCATGCGCATCAATTTTACAACATTTTTACAGTTAACTTCCTAATTTTACTGGTTTTTCAATCAGTTTGAATATAAATAGAGACGGTGGAATGTGATTAATTAAATTTAATTCAATCATACGGTTTTTTAGCTCAAACATATTATGAACATTAAACTTTTTATACAGAGATTTTTGAACCGCACTAGCAATAGTTGTTGGTGCAATTTTCTTACAATATCTATCTGATAATATAGTTGCAATTTCTTTGTAAGATTTTCCTCGTGATACTAAGTATAATATCTCCTTTTCTTTTTCTTTAAGATTAATTGTTGGATACGCAAAGTGTCTATTTCTCTTCAATGTAAGATTCAAGAGTATTGTTTTTTCAAATTCATCAATGGTACCTTGAAGTATTAAAAAATAGCCAAATAAGCCATTGTTATTAATTATTGGATGAATTTCAAGTAATAATAAATAATCAGGGTTTATATTATGTGAAAATACAACAAATTCACTCAACTTATTTAAACTATGTTGATTTCTTGCTAAATAGTCAGTTAAGCTATCAACTATATTATTTTCTTTTATGATTTGTAAAGATTCTAATGGACAACTACAGTTATTGTTGTAGCTAAGTTGAAGTTTATGATCTAATACCCAGAAATTATCGTAAATATGAATTATATGTAAGGCATCTATATATTTAGCCAACTTTGTTTGCATTTAAACTATCCGACCTAATAATTACTGTCCGGTTTAATAATATGTAACAAATATTTATAAGATATTCTTTACTACTCATTGTAAACATTGATTTTCTACAAGTAGTACACTAATAGATATTATATTTTCATTTATAATGTTACTAATAGCCTTTGCATAATGATTATCTGCTACTATTTGTGCTTCAGATAAAGAATCACAGATAATGAATAAATCACAATTACTAATATAATTAATATCCTTGCTTATAGTTACAACCTCAAATTTATCATTAATTTGTGTAATATAATATGTCCAAGGTAGCCCATCTAATTGAGCATACATTGTGTTATTTTCCTCCACGATCCATTTGAGCTTTTTAATATTATATTTATGATTTATCATGATTTAACACCCTAAAAGTGACACTACAATTTATATTAATATTATTTGAAATTTAATTCTCTAATAATTTGTTGCCAAATAGTTTCTGGTAAATTATTGATTAATTCGCACATAGTCTTCTCAATGCATCCTCCCATATTGTTTCTGATTGTAACTTCATCAATCTGGTACGGATGAATCATCCTGACTTTACCATCAGGTTTTATAACATGATAAGCAAGCAGCCTATCAACCAGGATATGTGCATCATTAGCTTCAAAATCATCCTTAGTTGGTCTTCCATAATAATTTTTAAATACTGCTATTCGTTTCATGAAACATCCTTTATAAAAATTTGATGTAAAATAAATTTTAATAAATTACATATACTACTTATTTAATAATATGCAACTTATTAATATGCTCATTTAAATAATTGTCCAAAAATTTAATAAATAATTTCATATATGATATAATTTAGGTATATTGTTTAATATTGAAAATTATAATACCTTAAAATTTCAAATATGAAATTTTATAGAATTATACATCTTTAACCATCTTGGAGTCAAGATTTATTTTTATTTACAAATTATTTTTATGAATATAGTAAAAAAGGATAATGATAGTTACTCTCTCAATGAACTGAGTAATCTGTCTAAAAATATAAGATCTAAAGCTATCAAACTGGGAGTAACATTACCAAAACTTGCTGAAATTATTGGTATAGATTATGTAACTCTGACAAGAATTGTTAATTATAAGAATGATTATATGCCGAATCTTAAAGCTTTAGCTAAAATTGCCTCTTTTTTCGAAGTTGGTATTGGTGATTTACTGACAAACCCAGATATACCTCAGTATATTCCTGTACTGCAATTATACGAAGTAGAAAATTTTCTACAAGAGGCTTGCTTTAATCTAAAAGAAAGACAAATGGTATTTTCTAGTGAGTGGGTACATGAAAAAGCATTCGCAATTGCAGTTTTAACTGAATATTTTGGACAAAGAGTAGAAATAAAATTTTTACTCAAACCATATAACAAGATAAAAATAGATGCTCATATATTACTAAAACATCAAGATAAATACTATTTTCTGAGAATATTGGAATATAATGATATCTATGTTTTTGGCAACAATATTTTAGAAAATGAAGACCTAAAATTGCCTGTACAAAACATTAAAATTGTTGCTATCGCATCTAAAATGACTTTTAATAACAATTTAATTTAGTTTAGTAAATTTATCATGTTGCCAAAATTACAAAAGAAGTTTTCTACACAAAGACACGCTTTTAAGTTATATACATCTCTTTCTGTACTTTTTATTATACTTCAAATTGAATGTATACTATCTGTTCATAAACAAATTAGTATTTTTAATGTAGATTTAACTATTTCTGGAATTATATACCCATTTAATTTATTAATATTAGGAATTATTACAAATAGCTATGGATATCAATATGCTAGGCAGCTACTCTGGTTAAATAATTTAGCTCTAATACAATTTATAATATATAATTTTATTATATTCCATCTAAACCCTTCTTTGGCAATGCAAATACATCAGCCAGATTTAGTCCAATCTTACAATATATTAGTCCCTTTATATATTAAAAGTTCTATTTCAAGTATGGTTAGTGAAAACATTGCCAACTTTATATTTATATGGATGATAAATATAAGTAAAATTCTTCAACATGGTAAAAAAATTGGATGGCGGATTATGAAATACAGTGTTTTGGCTAACTTTATTATGTTAATAATAGCATATTCAGTTATTTTTTTTAATAGGTATACTGTATTACATATTCTTAAATTAATTATCGATGTTATGTTGATAAAAACTGCCATAGAACTGTTCTTTTTATACTTTGCAGTATACTGTGCAAGGAAATTGAGAGAGTACGAAGGTGTTGAAGTTTTTGATTATAGCAAAAATAACCCATTTACATTACTGGTTAATTATGAATATTTAAATATTTTAGAGAATTTAAAGGAGACAAATGAAAGTAATTCAAATAAGTGATCTACACTTCCATCAAGATCCAAACCATAGAATATTTGGTTTAGTTAATACTAATGAAACCTTCTTAAATGTATTAGAACGTGTAATAGAAGAATCTCCTGATTTTGTAATTGCAACAGGTGATCTATCTCAAGATGGCTCCATTGAGTCGTATAAACGCTTAAATAATTATTTGAAAAAAGTTCCCTGCGATATTTATGCTATATATGGTAATCATGATTTACCTGAAAATTTTGATAGTACATTGATATCGCACAATATTAAAAAACAAAAATATCTACATACTAATTTTGGTAATTTTATATTTCTTAGCTCATACAAAATTAGCTCAGATAGCGGATTAATATCTGATAAAGAATTGCTTGATTTAGAACAATTTTTGCAGAATTATGACAATTGTATAATAGTAATACATCATCATTTTATAGAGTTAAATTCAATAATAGATGATTTTATTTTGGAAAACAGAAACCAATTTTTAGATATTCTATTAAAACACAAGAATAAAATAAAGCTTTGTATAACTGGTCATGTCCATAATACATGTGATATAGATTTTAATGGTATTAAAATTCATTGCGGTCTATCAACTTGTTTGCAGTTTGCTTTTACTAAAGAATTGTTATTTGAAAACAAAAAACCAGGTTATACTGTATACAATTTTTCTGGAGATGATTATGAAATTATTGAAAAGACTGTTTAAGCAAAAAAAAATAATTTCTGAAAAAACTCCAAGCTTAGTTTTATCCGAATATATGGTGTTAGTTGACGACATAACTAAAAAACCATATTTTCTAGTTTCACCAAATGGAAGTCATTCATCAATCAAATTATATGTAGATGAGTTTATTGCTAAAAAGCAAGAATATCAGATTCTATTTTCTATTAGTGATTATGGTCATATTATGTTTTGTATCGGAGGGTTACATTGCATAGAATTAAATAATGTCTTTCAAATAGTAAATTTTGAATTTAATAGTAAAAATATAGAAGTACAAAATAAAAGTACTGGAGTCCGAGAAATATGGAACATTAGCGAAATAATTGCTACACAAAAATATTTGCTACTAGATAAATCCAGTATATTAAAGATAGGAATCCTTTTTGAAAAGGAGAATAAACAAAATAGTTATCAGATACTAAATGACGAGTCAAATGCCGAGCAAGTTTCTAAATTAAGACTCATTAAATAATAAATTTAGGTTACAAAATGGATAAAGTAGAGTTTCTAAAAGAACTAACCAACTTAATTAAATTATATCGTCAACAAAAGCGTATAACTTTTAAATCTCTTTCAGAAAAAACTAATTTGAGCATTAAATATTTAAATTCATTAGAACTTGGTAAGCATGACCCAAGCATTAGCAATTATTTTCTGATTATTAAATCTCTAGAGATTCCCACCAATGAAATATACAAAATATTGTCCAATTATATACAAAATTGAATTAGTGGGGAATAACTCAAAAATAAGTTTACTGGTGCCAATTAACTATGCCTCTGCCAAATTTGCTATTGCATCAATGTCTGTCTTTTCAATAACATTTACATAATATGATACAGATTTATCGTTTAATCGTAACCTGATAATAGATAGATATAACCCCTTAAAACAAAAAATGATTTAACTCATATAATACATTATGAATCGACGAAAAAAGATGGGCTAAGTTTTATTCTAATTTCGAAAACTCCAAGGCATGCCATATCATGCGAGCTGGAGCAAAAATGGCTAAAGAAGATGACTCATTTACATTAGTATGGAATTTATTAGTTCCTGATAATGAGGGATCTCAGTTCATCAATGAAAAAAGAATTGATTTAGATCATTGCAATGGAGTCAGTCTTTGTAATAATATATCCAAAGATTTATTATTATGTGCTTTATTTACTGGTGCCTATCATGATCCGAACTTTGTATCTACATTATTGAAAAATAAACAGAATTTTTTAAATAGTATATTAATGTTTAGATAGTGTCTTATTATTGGAGACAAATTATGATTTTTAAAATAAATGATGGTACTGAATTTAATATGAATTATGAAATAATAGAAAATGTGGTACCACAAACAACATTATTTATACATGGGAATCTATCTTCTAATCGTTGGTGGTATCCGTCTGTAGAGATCTGGAAATCTCAGGCTGCTGGAAAAAGCTATAAAGGACACATTATACTTGCTGAATTTAGAGGATGTGGATTAAGTTCTGCACCAAGAAGTGAATCAGAAATTAACATGAGGACGTTGGCAAATGATTTTCTGGAATTAATAAATCACTTGGACTTACAAAAGCTAAATCTTGTTGGTCACTCTACAGGTGGGATTATATCTGCAATAATGCTTTCAAAAAATAAAGATTTATTTAATAAAATTGTTTTATTAGACCCGATAGGGCCAAAAGGGTTTAAGTTGCCTATTAGCAGAATGATTGCTCATGAACCAATGAAATTTAGCAAGAAACTAACAGAAATGGCGGTTGGCTCAATCATACACAACAATAATTATAGCGATGATTTTTTCAAAAATGTTATTGTTGAAGATGCGTATAAAGCAGTAAAGAATATTGGTAGCGCAGTATTTAAAGATGTAGCTAATTTAGATGTAAGTAAAGAGTTTAAAAATATTGATAACCATGTCTTAGTGCTACATGGTGAGTTTGATAAATTTTTGCCTGTTGATGATTCTAAACTTTTTGCAAGTTTATTTAAAAATGGGGACTTTATGTTAGTTCCAAATCATGGGCATTGTCTAAATTTAGAAGACCCAGTGAAATTCTGTGGCATTGCTGGAAAATTTCTATTTGCATTATAATCATGACTTTTATCTTTAACAAAGGTTATTTTACCTCCAATATATGGCAACTAAAGCTAATACGTTACTATTGCTGGATTATCTATTATCTAATCTCAATAAGTAAAATTCTCATTATTTCAGTATACCCAAGTTATATTACCATTTATATCTGTTATATAACCTTCATTGTGAAATAAATAGCTACCGCCTTCTATTTCTAATTGGCATTTAGCACCATGTGGTTTCTTTATGCTAAACTGACCAGCATTGTTAAAATATAAAATATGATCAATAGGTTTATCATTAGCCACCACTTGCCCATCTACATTTAAAACATTAGTTGCTAGAATACTTTTATCTACTGACATACCAGCGTTGAAATCTCCCATAACAAGAGAATTTTTTGGTATTTTAAACGTACCCATAGTCTCATTTCTCATACGTCGATGTAATATAAATATTCTTGGAAGATTTCTTATATCAACTTGAATAGCATCACCATTACTAAAGATTGCTGGTTTAATCTTACAATTCATGCTACTTGGCAGCATTATACATAATCCTCTTCTAATATTAGGTATAGTATGGATTTTATAATTAGAAATTTTTATATTAGGCAGTATTCCATTTTCATCAGCAAGTTCAGCTAAACCAACAACACAATCTTTGGTTGAACTTTTTAATATATAACTATGAATCACTATTGCAGTAAGCGCTCTACGAATGACATAATGTTCTATTGGTTCTTCTTGATAAGGTAACTTAAATGGATGATTTAGAATATTCTTATCTCTTTTAGTTGGGCCTAATCGATATAAAGTATTACAAAACATATAGTTAGTATTTCCTATTATCCCTGAATTAATTAAAGCATGATCACTAGGATTATTAAGCATTAGAGTTCCAATATTATTTAAAACTTGCTGAATATGTGTATTTGTAATTTCTTTGATCTTATATTGTTGAATTAATGAATCTAAGCTATTATTAAAAGTTTTCAACAGTTTGCTTTTAATATCTATACTCTTAGTTAATAAATCAACATAATTATTTATGAAGTAATTCATAGGATATTTCTCTCACTAATCATTCACTTAATCATTATTTTGAATTAAAGAATAACCTAGAGTTGCAAATTGAGTTAGATTATTAGGTTACTATTTATTCATATCTCTAATTTCATTTTTCATATTTTCCATATCAGATAAATAGTTTTCGAGTTGTTTCAAATGATCCGTTATAAGCCATAAATTCCAAACATAGTTAGGTACTTTCGGATAACGCATATTGGCAAATTTTACAAATTGTCTAGTATATTTTATCCACGCTAATTGTGTTTCTTTTTCCAATACTAAGACCTTCAAATCTATATATCTAATAGCATAGAGAGTTCTATTGTATATTATAGGCTCCTTGATTTGTGTTAATCTGGGCTGTTAATTACATCAGTTTCATCTACATCTTCATTCACAAATTCTTCTATCCACTTTTCCCATAATTCTGGAGTTTCAAGAGATATTGTGCCGATTCTACCCTCTCTAAAATCTTGAATTATAATTTCACTTGTTTTTTGGATATCAATAATTCCCCCACTTAATATACAACCACGCTTTTTGCCAATCTGGTTTAATAATTCATAATCTACCAAATTTAACATTTCTGGTTGTAATCTATATCGTGCAATTAAAAACTGTGGATAATGATTTTTTAGATAATTTAACAAGTATAGTGCTAACAATTCTTCGTCTAATGCACGTTTACCAATACTATTACATATAGCAAGATTATTACCAATTTGTTCATATCTAATTTTTTGCCACATCATACCTGGTGTATCATAAATTAAAAATCCATCAGAGATAGTAAGGCATTGATTACTTTTAGTTACAGCAGGAATATCTCCTGTTTTTGCAGATTTTTTACCAACTAATTTATTTATTAAGGTTGATTTTCCAACATTTGGAATACCAATTATCATAACTCTTAAGGGCTTTTCAAAAGTTTTCCGGTGTGGAACTAAATCTTGACATAATTTTAATATTTGCTTTTTTTGCTTTAGATCATCTTTATTTCCAGCAATAGCAATTGAATTATCTTTTTTAATAAAGAAATCAATCCATTGTTTTGTTATTTTATCATCAGCTAAATCAGCTTTGTTTAAAAGTTTAATCTTTTTCTTATTGCCAACCATGTACTGTAGTAATGGATTACAACTTGAAAATGGAGCTCTTGCATCTAATAGCTCGAGTACTATGTCAATATCTGTAACTAACTCTTTAATTGCCTTTTTGGCTTTGTTCATGTGTCCTGGAAACCATTGAATTGACATAAAATGACCTTTAAAACCTAACATTTTGGACAATAACTAAACCTGAATCCTCAATTTTTTATATTGATATTGTCTTTTATACCTATGTATCAATTTATTTCATTTAATAATAAAGTGAGGATTCAGGTATTACTAAATAATTTTATAGATAAATTTTTTACATTTATAACGCCTTTTTCACATAATTGTAACATACTCTAGTGAACCAAAAATATATCATAAAGTCAAGTAAAATTTTTTTATTTTTTTAGTAGTTTTTAAAGGTGACTTTAAGGTATAATGGCGAGTGTAATTCACTATATATAGTGGTTACTTTGCATTAAAAACACTATATATAGTGTTTTTATTTTTCTACTTAAACCACAAAAAGTTGGAATCAGATGCTATTATTTAGAGAACAAAAACTGATAAAATAAATTTAATAAACAAATTATTAAATGATTAAGGAATATAGAATATGCATAATCAATCTCAAGAGTCAAATATGAGCGCTTCACAAAATAATATTTTTTTTAACCCTATGGATGATTTTTCGATTTACAGTGTAATTAGACGCAATGGGAATGTGGTTAATTTTGATCCGAATAAAATTGCTGTTGCTATCACTAAGGCTTATATTGCCGTACACGGCGTTAATAGCATTGCAAGTAATAGTGTACGTGACCAAATTCATACTATCACTAATATAGTAGTTACAGTGTTAAAGAATAGACGCCTTAATGGTGGCTCAATCCATATTGAAGAAATCCAAGATCAGGTGGAGTTAGCGTTGATGCGTAACGGAGAGTATGAAGTTGCAAGAAGTTATATCTTGTATCGCGAAGAACGCGCCAAAGAACGTGCGCTTGAAGGTATGAACCTGCCTACTCCACAAATCCATATTGTAAATAAAATTGGTCAAAGAAAATTACTTGATTCAGTGAGTATTTACAAAACAATAAATACTGCATGCGAAAATTTAACTAATGTTGATGCTAAAACCATCCTTGATGAAGCACTTAAGAATGTCTATGATGGTGTTAGTGAATCAGAGTTATATAAATCAATCATATTAGCCTCCCGTCAATTAATCGAGAAAGAGCCTGCGTATAATTATGTGACAGCAAGACTTCTACTTCATACTATTGTAAATGAAGTTTTAGATAAAGAAATAGCGCAAAAAGATATGCAACAAGCTTATATAGATTATTTTGATAATTATCTAGACAAGGGAATAGATGCGGAACTCATATCCCCTCTTCTAAAAGAATTTGATATAAAAAAATTAGCTAATGCAATTGATGCAAAACGTGATCTACAATTTAAATATTTAGGATTACAAACATTATATGATCGCTATTTTTTACACGTAAATGGTAAACGTATTGAGCTACCACAAGTATTTTTTATGCGAGTGGCAATGGGCTTAGCTCTGAATGAACAAGATAAAACTGAACGTGCTATTGAATTTTACAATGTGTTGTCTCAATTTGATTTTATGTCTTCGACTCCTACACTATTTAATTCAGGAACATTACACTCTCAGTTATCAAGCTGCTATTTAACAACTGTGGATGATGATCTTGCTGGAATCTATGATGCTTTAAAAGAAAACGCGCTATTATCCAAATTTGCTGGGGGCTTAGGCAATGATTGGAGCAATGTACGCTCAATTGGATCTAGAATAAAAGGCACTAATGGTAAATCACAAGGAGTTATTCCATTTCTTAAAGTAGTAAATGATACCGCAGTTGCAGTAAATCAAGGTGGAAAGAGAAAAGGGGCAGTTTGTGCTTATCTTGAAACGTGGCACTTTGATATAGAAGAGTTTTTAGAATTACGTAAGAATACTGGAGATGATCGTAGACGTTGTCATGATATGAATACTGCCAATTGGATTCCTGATCTATTTATGAAACGTGTTCATGAACAATCCGAATGGACGTTATTCTCTCCGAATGAAGTACCTGATTTACATCACAAATATGGAAAAACATTTGAAGAAGCATACACTAAATATGAAGCATTAGCAAGTAGTGGTAAAATAAAAGTATTTAAAAAAATTCCAGCTCTTCAATTATGGAGAAAAATTCTCACGATGTTATTTGAAACTGGCCATCCATGGATAACATTTAAAGATCCATGTAATATTCGCTCACCTCAACAACATGTAGGAGTAGTACATAGCTCAAATTTATGTACCGAAATTACTTTAAATACTAGCGATAATGAAATTGCCGTGTGTAATTTAGGTTCGGTTAATATCATCAATCATATTGTAGATGGTAAAATTGATCAGGTAAAATTGGAAAAAACAATTAAAACTGCAATGAGGATGCTAGATAATGTTATTGATATTAATTTTTATCCGGTAAAAAAAGCTGAGACCTCAAACAGTGCACATCGTCCAGTAGGTTTAGGGTTTATGGGATTTCAAGATGCACTACACTTATTGCGTATACCGTACAATACACCTGAAGCTGTAACATTTGCAGATAATTCTATGGAATTAATTGCCTATTATGCTTATAAAGCATCTAATGAACTAGCTCAAGAGAGAGGTAAATATAATAGCTTTGATGGTAGCCTATGGTCAAAAGGAATCCTGCCAATTGATTCTATAAAACTATTAGCTCAAGAACGTGGTGAAGAATATGTAAAAGTTGATACAAGCACTAAATTAAATTGGGATGAGTTAAGAGAATCTATCAAAAAATACGGTGTGCGCAATTCTAACTGTATTGCTATTGCACCAACTGCAACAATTGCAAATATAATTGGTGTATCAGCATCAATTGAACCTACATACCAAAATATATTTGTAAAATCTAATTTATCTGGTGAATTTACTGTAATAAATGAGTTTTTGATAAATGACTTAAAAGCACGAAGTTTATGGGACGATGTGATGCTTGCCGATATCAAATATTTTGATGGAGGACTTGCTGCAATTGATCGCATTCCTAATGATTTGAAGTCTTTATATGCAACAGCATTTGAAATTGAACCACAGTGGTTAGTTGAAGCAGCAAGTAGACGTCAGAAATGGATTGATCAATCACAATCACTTAATTTGTATGTATCGCAACCAAATGGAAAAAAACTTGATGAACTATATCGCTTAGCTTGGGTTCGTGGATTAAAAACTACATATTATTTGCGAACACTTGCCGCAACTTCTGCAGAGAAATCTACGGGACGTGGTGGTGAATTAAATGCAGTTAGTGCAATGGGATATGAAACTGGCAATTTTAGTACACAGTCAAATATACCAGCAACTGATGCTAAATTTTGCTCAATCGATAACCCAGATTGTGAGTCTTGCCAATAGTAAAACTCTATAAGTTTAAAGCCCCTAATCAAAGGGGCTTTAATAAGCATATTTTTGTTAGGTGTTTTTATAACGAGCAAACCATTCATTTACAATATCAGATAGTTCATTGAAACTAATTTTTATTAATTTTGTTGTTAAGACAATTGGTGTACCATATTTCTTCATAATTGATTGTAAGAATACTTTGTTAAGCCCTCTTGCTTGTGAAATATATTTTTCAGGATTTTTGACATAGACAAAGATTGCCTGACTTATAATTGGTTTTTTATTTAATGGATTTTTGACTTCAGAGGTAACAGGCTTTATTGATTGGATATCATACCATGGTATCATAGTTTCTGAAAATGTATTATATTTAATTATTCCCTCCTCATTAAAAGTAAAAGCAAATTTTATTTTTATTAATAAGTAAAAAAACATAATAATACAGCAGATGGAAACCAACAGCATGATATTTAGGAATATTGGATTATTATACATTGACGTTGACCGCATCGATTTGCCGGTATAATGCATATAAAGATCATATACAGAAATGGCTAGTATTATAAGAAAAAATATGATACTTTTAATTAACAAAGTTTTATTGGCCTGTATTTTACAAGATTCATTTCTCATATATAAACCTCTATTTATCAAAAGAATATACGTTTTAATCTTTAATAAATTTCTTTAAATACTCTATTCAGTTACTAACTCATATAATTCATTAATATTATGTAAATAATGGGTAGCTGATACAGTATCTGAAGAATATGAGTTATTTGAAATCCAAACACTATCTATTCCAGCGCTATTTGCCATCTCAATATCATACTCAGTATCACCAATCATTATTGCATCTTTTCTATCTACACATGATTGGTCCAAAATTTGATTTAACATATCAGGATCTGGTTTATGCTTACATTCAGAAATTGTTTTTGTATAGTCAAAATAACCTTCCAGATTAACAATCTTTAACATCATCTCAAACGACTCTCTACCACTACCAGTTGCAATAGCAACTTTAATTCCATTAGCTTTTAGATACTTTAATAGTTCTAAAACACCATCAAAAATTATGCCACTATATCCATCTACCAATGTATCTTGCCAATCAAATATATACAATAAGTATTTTTTCATCTTATAGTCCTAACGTTTGTTTATAAAAAAATTTTTTAATAACGTGCTATAATATTCATTATCTATTGGGCCAATAACCTCTGTATGATGATTAACCATTTTATTATTAAATACCTGATACTGACTAACAACTGCACCAGATTTTGGTTCAACTGATCCAAATATTAGGCGCCTAATTCGTGAATTTATAATACTACCAGCACACATTAAACAGGGTTCGATTGTAACATACAAATCACAATCCTCTAACCTAAAATTATTCAACTTCTTTTGTGCACCATGTATAGCCATTATTTCAGCATGTGCGGTAATATCGCAATTGGTCTTGGTGTGGTTAAATGTTGAGCTAATAATATTATCATCTTTAACTATAATTGCACCAACCGGAACTTCATTAAATTCTCTAGCTACAATAGCTTGTTCCATTGCTTTATTTAAAAATCCCTCTATAACACTATCTTTTAACGGTTGGTATGTTGGCAATATATTTTTATATTTCTTATAAATAAGATCTTTTTGTGCAGAATTAAGACTATTTAGGGGCAAGTTATATGTTAAACAATATAAATCCCAAAGTACATTATGAGAAATTCCTTGATAAATATCACATAACCATTTATAAATTTTTAAATAACCAATTTCTTTAATACCATTTATATTATCTATCCCAAGCAATTCAAGCTTTTTTTGTAAATAATGAGGAAACATTATTTATTTACCTTATGTGCTTCCATTAACCTTACATAGTGTTCTGATGAATATTGTAGAAATTTTATTTCTTGAGTAGATAATTTTCTAATTTGCTTTACTGGATTACCATAATACAAATAACCTGATTCCAAAGTTTTATTTGGTGGCACCAAACTCCCTGCTCCAATAAAAACATTATCTTCTATAATACAATTATCTAATAGAGTGCTGCCCATACCAACTAATACATTATTTTTAATTGTACATGCATGCAAACAGCATTT
Source organism: Neisseriaceae bacterium (assembly GCA_046336365.1). Taxonomy (GTDB): domain Bacteria; phylum Pseudomonadota; class Gammaproteobacteria; order Burkholderiales; family UBA11063; genus Aquella. The sequence goes on along the minus strand of JBKDHQ010000029.1, from coordinate 14,048 downwards.
ATGTCCAACTGTTACATTATCTCCAATAATTAAGGGCGATTCTAGTGAATACTCTGGGCTATAATGGGTTACATGTAACATAGTTAAGTCTTGGATATTGGTATTATCTCCAATTTTAATAAAACTAACATCTCCTCGAGCTACAACATTGCACCAAATTGAGACATTCTTCCCAATTGTAACCTTACCTATTATAACAGCACTTTGATCTACATAGCTTGATTCATCTATTTCTGGAAATATTCCATTAAATGCACGGATATTTGACATTTTTATATCTCTAAAATCTCTTACATGCGACAATTATAACATGTTTTACATTTTATGTTATAATCCAACAATTATGTGCAATATTAATGGTTTACATTCAATAAGATGTATAAAAATTCTGCAAATTATCAAATAGATAATATCAAAAATGCTTGTTTAACACTGGATAAAGAAAACAATGTGATTAACCTAACTGGTTCTTGGGATTGGGATCACATCGATGAAACTTATATTCAAAAAAACATTAATTCCTTTGACATAGCAAATATCGATTTACTTACAATTGATGGCTTATCAATTATTAGAATAGATACTATTGGTGCATATTTTTTAAATAAAATATTAAAACGATTAACTGGCAAACATTTAAATATTGCAATCCACCTTAAAGATGAACACAAGAAATTATTTGATAGGATATCTTTAGCTCAATCAGATCATGGTTCAAATAAGAGAGTTAAAATAGATGGTTCAGATGCTTCCACAAGCATGAATCTGATACACCAATTTAATACCTTTTTTAGTTCAGCCTTTGTATTTCTCGGACAAACATGTATTAGTTCACTACAAATATTAAAAAGACCAGCTAATCTAGACTGGAAAGAAGCAATTCGCACAATTAGAAATACAGGAGTAAATGGTATATTTGTAGTATTACTATTAAATTTTTTAATCGCAACCACATTGACTTATGAAATGGCTCCACAATTTACTAAATATGGGGCTAATCTTTTTATCGTTAACTTCTTAGGTATTGCGATGTTAAAAGAAGTATCTCCGCTTTTAACTGCAATTATTATTGCTGGTAGAACTGGCTCTTCTATTACAGCTGAACTTGGAACTATGAAAGTACAAGAAGAAATAGATGCAATAAAAACTATGGGAATTTCACCTTTTCAAAAGCTAGTGCTACCTAAAATATTAGGTATTGTTATAGCTACTCCTCTTTTAACAGTACTGGCTGATTTAGTTGGGATGATTGGTGGAGCAATAATCTCTAATCATTATCTAAATATTTCTTATGAGTTATTCATTGAACGGACACAAAGTTATGTATCAATCAATAACTATACATCTGGAATTATTAAAAGTATTGCCTTTGGTTTTGGTATTGGCTTTATTAGCTCTCTATCCGGATTCAAAGTAAAGGGGGATGCAAACAGTATTGGGGAAAATACAACTTTAAGTGTAGTTTTAAGCATTATAATGATAGTCTTATTGGATGCAATATTTGCAATTATATTTTTAAAGCTGGGTATGTAATGGATAACATGCCAATAATTGAGGTGCGTAATTTATATACTGCTTTTGACGACATATTCATTCATGAAGATTTAAGTTTAAAAATATTCCCCAATCGAATTATTACAATAATTGGGGCTAGCGGGAGTGGTAAAACCACCCTCTTACGTGCAATTTTAGCCTTACAACCTCCGGTTTCAGGAGAAATAATAATTGCAGGCAATCAAATTTCTGACTTCAATATTGAAAACCCTAAAACAAAATCAATGCTAAGTAAACTTGGCATGATGTTTCAACATGGCGCCTTATTTTCATCTCTCTCTGTATTAGAAAACGTTATGTATCCATTAAAGGAATACACTGATTTTTCTAAGGACACAATAGCTGAAATTGCAAGGCTAAAATTAAAGCTAACTGGACTTGATGAAGTTTCTTATAATAAATATCCTCAAGAACTAAGTGGTGGGATGTTAAAACGAGTTGCATTAGCAAGAACTTTGGCACTTGATCCTGAAGTTATTTTTCTAGATGAGCCTACTACTGGATTAGACCCTAGTAGTGCTGATTCTTTGGATGAATTAATTAAAGACTTACAAACACAGTTATCCTTAACCGTAGTTATGATTACTCATGATCTAAATAGTATCTGGAATATTTCTGATGAAATAATATACATTGGAGACAAAAAAATTTTATTACATGACACTTTATATAATGCTACCAATAATAAAGATATACCTGCATTATATCAATACTTTAATGGCATGCGTGCAACAATAGTAAAAAATTATTATAGCTCTCATAATACAACTAGCCATAAAAAAGACTCACATGGAGAAATAAATGACGAAAGATAATAAACAATATTTTATAGTTGGTATATTTGTAGTTGCAACTATAATTCTTCTTTTATCTGTTTGGTTATGGTTTACTACTAGTAACCGCGAATCTTATAATATCTATTTAACTACATTTAATGAGCCAGTAGATGGTTTAACCGTAGGTGCAGCAGTTAAATATAATGGAGTAGAAATTGGAAGAGTTAAAAAAATAAAGTTAAATCAGAATAATCCACGTAACATTTTTGTATATTTAGATATCCTAGATACTATTCCAATAAACAAAAAAACCATCGCATCTTTGAAATCAATTGGAGTAACAGGTATGTCATATATTGAGTTACGGCTGCCACCGGATGCCAATTTAAATAACAATATTAAGCCCCATAATAAAGAACCATATCCACAAATACAAACGCAAGTATCACTTTTATATAGTTTATCTGAGCAAGCTCAATCTGTTAGCAGTAATATACAAGACATATCAGGACAAGTAAAAAAATTATTTAGCGATCAAAATATAAAACAGTTCTCGCAAGTTCTAAATAATCTAAGTTTAACTAGCGATACAATCGTTCGTAATTCTAATAAAATCTCAACAACTATTGGGGACTTATCAGTCATTATGGCAAACATAAAGGCAAGTACAAAAAATATCGAGCAAACTGTAGAAAATATAGACTCGTTGACACAATCATTAACTAAAACCAGTAATAGTACTAACGATCTTATCAATAATTTTAATAATAATACCTTAAATAGTATTAATTACAACTTATTACCAAATATAGAACAATCTGTCTCTCAAATTAATCAAATGTCTAGCCATCTTGGAGATTTGATTATAATGCTTAATCAAAACCCTAGCGCTTTAATAAAAGGTGTGGAAAATAAAACAACAGGTCCAGGAGAACAAAAATGAAATATTTCTATGTACCAATGTTAACTGGGTTATTATTAATAAGCAGCTGCGCTATATTTAGTCCAATAAAACAAGCTAATATGCAAAAATATTTGATTAAATATAATATAAAACAACAATATTGTACTAATAAAAATAGCTACACAATACGTATAGCGGATACTACTGCAGATTCACCTTTCAATACTAATAGTATATTATATTCTTTATCACCGTATACGCTTAATCAATACTCTTACAGTGTTTGGGCAGCATTACCGCAAGACACAATCGGTCAAGCTCTTGAACAAACAGTTAATGGGTTATGTATGTTTAGAAATGTTGATAACACATATTTTTACACAGATTATATATTAATAAGCAAAATCATCACTCTAAAAGAAGAAATTAACAAAAATAAAGCTAATGCTATACTTTCCATTCAAGTACAACTGATTAACAATAAAAATCATTTGGTTAAAAATAAAACCTTTACAGAAACAACTCCAATTAAACCGAGCCCAGAGAATATGACTATAGGTATTTCAAAGGATTTAGACCAGTTTTTAAACGAACTGACCATCTGGCTTCAACGCAAAATTATTACGCCATCAACACATTTATAGTAATATCGATAAAATTATTATATAATTGGTTGCAATTTAAAAAAAGGTATGCTATAATCTCGCCACAGTTAATGTTTTGTGTCATACTTATGCGATATACGAAACAATTACTTTAGTTTTACGTATTTTTATTTTTTATTAATATTTCATGAAGGAAAAATTATGAAAAAATTACTAGCTATGTTAATCGCTGGTGCTTTTGCTACTGTTGCTTTTGCTGCTGAAACTTCTTCTGCTCCTATGAGCGCTAACAAAGAAGAAGCAAAAACTGTAACAACTACTAAACATGTTAAAAAACATCACAGATCAAAAAAACATCACGCTGAGAAAAAAGCAGCTTCTGCTCAATAATCTCTCGTACGATATATATATTGTGATTAACTACGATGAGCGGTTTTGTATCGCTCATCGGCTTTTAATATAATGAAACTTTTAATAGTTATTCTTACTATTATCTTATGTAGTAGCTGTTCTTCTAATAAAATTCCCAATAATAACACGTCGGTTAATAAAAATTTAATAAACGATATTAATGCTAACAATGATCAACCTAATCATAACCTATTTGTTGTTGCAAAGCATAAACTTAACGAATCTGCTACTTCGTACTAGTACTAACTAAGCTAAAATAAGCATTCTTAATAAAATATAGTTTTATACACAATAACCTGAATCCTCACTTTTTCATGTTATTATTGTTTATATTGATATATAGGTAAAAATTTTTATGTAATTTACAAGTTTTAGTAAAATTAAAGTTAAATTACGTTTAAAATTTTGCCATGAACGTAGTAATTGTTGCAAAATTTAGGAATTTAATGCATAATTTCGCGTTAATATAATTGTATGGAATAAAAATTTTTACTTATGTATCGATTTATTTCATTTAATAATAAAGTGAGGAGTCAGGTACATAAAAACTTATATACAATAAATTTTGTATTCTATACGTTAGTTATCAAACAAAAACTAAAGTAAAATTATCATATTTACAATTATTTTATAAATTTGATATAATTTACGATTATAGTTTAATAAAAATAGATTAAAAAAAATTTAACAAACTACCTTATGAGTAGTTTATTTTAATGGTGGTCACTATGCAAACATTTCCAATGACAATTAATGGCGCAAAACAATTAGAGCAAGAATTAGAACACTTAAAAAATATTGAGAGACCAAATGTAATAAAGGCTATTGCTGAAGCTAGAAGCCATGGTGATATATCAGAAAATGCTGAGTATGATGCAGCAAAAGAAAAGCAAGGGTTTATTGAATCTAGAATTGCAGACATTGAAGGTAAGCTTAGCCGAGCACAAATTATTGATCCATTAAACATAGTCAATGATGGAAAAGTGATATTTGGAGGCAAAGTAACTCTTCTTGACTTAGAAAGCAATTCTCAAATATCATATCAAATTGTTGGTGATGATGAAGCGGACTTGAAAGTAGCAAAAATCTCAGTTAGCTCCCCAGTTGCTAAAAGTTTGATTGGTAAGGATATCGGAAGCATTGTTGAAGTAAAAACACCAAGTGGTTTAAAAGAATATGAAATCCTTGATTTTACAGTGTAAAACCTAAAGCTAAATTTTAAAATCTTTATTTTAAATATCTTCTCACAGAGTAATGAATTAAATTTACTTGACAAATATAAAAAGTATGGTAAAATCCGTACTGTGTGTATTCGTATCAAATAATTTTTTTGTTATAAGGACAACATTATATGAAAAAAATTTTAGCAATCCTTCTAGCTACTAGTACTATAGCTGCTTTTGCAGACGACTTATATGTTGGTGGTGCTGCTGGTGCTGCATGGAATAACGTAGCTACTGGTAACTTTGCATTTCGTATAAACGGTGGTTATAACTTCAATGATGCTCTAGCAGTTGAATTAGGTATGACAAATATAGCTCAAGGCGGTAGTGGAGAGCTTAACCAAAATATGCAATTTTGGGATTTATCAGTTAAAGGTACTTTACCTTTAAGCGATACATTTGCTCTATATGGTCAATTAGGGGGTGCTTACGGCATTCCTGGAATCGCTGCTGAACCTTCTTGTAGCACAGGAGCTGCTTGCGGTAAGCTCGGCTATAACGAAACAACTTTCCAAGATGCTTGGGATTTCATGGCCGGTGCAGGTGTTCAGTTTAACTTAACTAAGAAAACTGCAATTACTGTGGGTGATTACTATTACTTTGGTTCTACTCAGTTCCAAGGTAACACAAACGTAGTATTAGCAGGTTTGAAATACAACTTCTAGTTGAAAGTACTCTATATGGGTGCCTTAAGCTAATAAAAAACACAGGTTCTCATGCCTGTGTTTTTTTAATTTCCAGATTGTACACGCAATTCTAACAACATTTTAATTAAGCATTTAGCCATACATAAATAAAACGAACAATATGGTGCTAATAATTAAATGATGGTACTACAAATAACATGTAACAATGAAAAAGGTAATTATTAATAACATATCTATTCTAAAATAATTTCATCTACTTTATCCGGCTTATCTAAAACAAATGGAATCCATACTATTAGAATCAAACCTAATAATGAATATTGAAATACATCTATATTAGCAATAAAAAAAGACTGCTTTTGTATCATCATTAAAGCTTGTCCATAATTGCCATTACCAGAACTCAGCCACTGTTTGTAACCCACACTATACGGAGATATATTACTTACTAAATCATGCCAAGATACTTGTTGCTGCCTAGATAAAATTGTAGATGCAATTGCAGTTCCAATTGAGTTACCTATATTTCTAAAAAAATTAAACACTCCAGATGCGTCACTATTATATTCATGAGGTAAATTATGATACATCACTAACATAATATTTATAAAAAAAGCCATCATTCCAAGACCTTGTAAAATACAAGTTAGAATAATAAATAAAGTATTATGTTGAACTGAAAATTGAGTTAGCATATAAGTTGAACAAGCAAATACAAGTATACCAAAAAACATAATTTTACGTGGATCAAATTTTTTACTAATTTTCATTACTAGTGGTGCAGCTAGAAACGAGGCTATTCCACGTGGAGCAGTTATATAGCCGGCCATATCAACTGGATACCCATAACCTTGCTGCAATAAGTTTGGGAAGAATGCAAAGGTTCCGACTATTACAAGCATAAATGCCCAAACAGCAAAACACGACAGTACAAAATTCTTATATTTGAATACCTGCAAATTAACTACTGATTTCCCAAGTATGCCACGCCAAATAAAAAATCCAATAAAAATAATCGCAAGAGTCAATATAACTATTAATTCAGCAGATTCAAACCAATTTTTTTGATTTCCTTCATCTAAAAAGTATTCTAAACACCCTACTCCAATTACCATAAAGAAAAAGCTAATATAGTCAGCTTTAACTTCAGTCGTTTTAGATTCTTTCATCATAAAGTACACAATAAAAAAACCTATTAAACAAATTGGAACATTTACATAAAAAACCCAACGCCAATCTGCATATTCAGTGATCACTCCTCCCATAATTGGACCTATTATTGGCCCCAAAACAATACATAGACTATAAACAGTCATCATTTTTGTACGATCATTATTTTTAAAGTTATTAATAATATAAGCTTGGGCCATAGAGGGTAAAAATGCTCCACCAATTCCTTGTAATAAGCGAAAAAACACCATCTCAGTTAAATTAGTTGATAAACCGCATAAAATAGAAGAGCCACCAAATAAAACTGCAGAAACTAATACAACACGTTTCACACCAAATTTATTGGTAACAAACCCAGTCAAAGGAATAAAGATAGCTGCAGCTACTATATAGCTAGTAAAGGTGAGTGAAATTTCATTAATATTTGCTCCGATTGACCCCATAATATCCGTTAAAGCAACTGATACTATTGTTAAATCAATTATCTCAGCAAGAGCAAGAATACTCAAAGCTAAAGCTAAAATTGTACGTCTTTCTAACCAAAAACTTCTACTCATAGTAATTTAACTTTCAATTTTAATATTTTATATCACCAAATTCAACTAATTTATTGAATCTGCTTAAAAATATCTAAGATTATACCATTGATTTGATTAACTTGTGATCTGTTTAATATATTAATACAGTTAAAAACTATAGAGAATAGGTAAACTTTATTATTTTTTGTAAGAAAATACCCTGATAGTGCCATTGTATCATTTAAAGTACCAGTTTTAGCATGAACATTATCTTGATATTGTGTGAACCTATTTTTCAACCAACCTTCTTCACCCGGAATATCTAAAGACGCAATAAACTCAGAACGATAAGGCGAATTATTTACTTGCTGTAACAAATCAATTATATTTTTTACACTAAACCGTTCATATCTAGATAAACCTGCGCCATTCTCAACAACGGTTTCGTTATTTAATAAGTGACGCTGTTTTAAAAAATTTACAAATTTATCTTTTCCCTGTAGATAGGTATTCTGGTTAGAGGTTTTAAAAGCGCCTATACTTAATAAAAGTGTTTCCGCAATTAAGTTAATACTGAACTTGTTCATACTAATTAATACTTGTTCTAAACTAGGTGAATTATATACATATAACTCTTTTGGATGATCCATCTTTATATTCAGTGCTCCACTTATAACATCTCCATATATCGTTATATTAAAATCATTCAATACCTTATATACAATAGTTCTATTATATGCAAAGTTAGATAAAAGTCTGTAAGCTAAATTCCTATTATTACAATTATAAGAAACAGTTCCTGAAAAAATAATTTTATTCAAATGTTTATCGATTTTTATTTTATTATATAAATCACTACATATCGATTCAGCTACATTAACCTTTAAATTATTGATCGCTTCAAATCCATATACATCTGATTTAATTACTACTGATTGCCTGCTTGTTGTTAATATAACATGATTAATTTCACCATTTATCATAAGCCCACTTGGTAATATAGTATCTACATCATATGGATTAGTATTTAAAAATGAGTATCTCGGAATACTATTAAAAATTGAACTATCCAATATAACATTTCCTTTAATTTTTTTAATGCCATTTTGCTTTAATATTGAAAATATTTTAAAAATTGCTTTATCATCTAAAGTAGGATCTCCACCACCTACCAGATATATATTTCCATATAAGACTCCATTTGAAACATTACCAGTATAATATAATTTAGTTTGCCAATGAAAATCTGGCTTTAACTCACTAAGTGCAAAATATGAAGTAAATAGCTTCATATTTGATGCAATTAACCTTGGTTGGTCAGAGTTTAAGCTATATTTAACTAAACCTGTCGTGCTATCAGCAACCAAGATTGAAGTATTAGGTTTGATATTATCAGGAATATTAACAGTGAGTTTATTTGATAAGTGGGCTTTTAAATTATCTACTTTCTTGACTTTGTAACTACAATTTTCAGCATTACAATAGCAACTGATACAAATCAAAAAAATAAATATTATACGCATACTACACCTATATTATAGCTAAAGTTTAATAAATAAAGGTATTGATAAGAGAATCATTTATTTAAATATTTTTTGGCTATTAGTAAATATCTAAGTAAAGAAACTAATAGTAATAAGTCAATTGTAATAATAAGTTGTAAAGAGTATACATCATTATCATTAATAAGGAGTGTTATCATACTAGTTATATATGCTGCAATTAATATAACAAACAAAAACACGTCTTTAAGCGTACCTAAATTATCTTTAAACTTAAAATAAGTCATGACCAAATAATTATTTGCTCCACAGAAAAATATCAAAGATACACATATAAATTCTATATATATATCGGCCCCATTATTTATCCAGCTTGGAATTCCAAATAATTTGCCTGATAATGACGATACACTTATACATATTATAGTAAAAAAAATGCACCATATAGATCTAGCTTTTAAGCTATCAATTCTCTTTTTTAAATCCCTGTCTTCTATTTTACAGTATGTATATTGCTCTTTAGTATCAAATTGTTGATTCATGATAAATTTCCTCCTCAACCATCTCTATTCCTATTCAAATTATTTCAACCTTGTGGACTCGAAGTCATGAAATAAAATGCTATTACCTTGACTATTTGTTCCATTATGAGCATTTTATAGGGAATGACAAAGGTACAAGAATAAAAAACAGAGAGTATATTACTACTAATATTATACACCTATCCTAGATTAAATCATAATTTTTTATATTATAGTTGATAACAGATTAATGCAATGGCCAGGCTACTAAATTCGATAAGAGCTATTAACATCGTCATCTATCATTAACCCATAAAAAGCATTAATGTATCTATTAATGTTAACCATAAGCTCAATTCTAATTACATGGTTTATAATTTTAGTTACTCAATTACTCTTCCATAAGAAGCACTCTAATAATAGCTTAAAGTTTAAATTGAAATTATATCCGTTTTCTACTTTTTTGCGCTTATAATACTAGTTACGGTGATGATTATTATGACACAAATGGATGATATGAAATTAAGTCTTTGTTACCCCATTATGGATTATTTTTTAACAATAATCTATTTTATAGTAAAAAGAAGTAAGCTATTCGTGATTTCTCGATATTGCCTTATAGCTTGTAATAACCCTTACTGTCCACAAAATGCAAGGCTAAATAATCTCACTTCTAAGAATTTAATAAATTTGTCACAAATTTTTCAGGAACTGCATAATCTAGATAGGATATTAAATTCGACATACGCCTATCCAGCTCTTTAACTTGTGCATCATCATATGTATACAAACTATTTAGATTATGAAGCTTAAATGGCTTTTTTGTATTTATTCGCTGTGCTATATCATATTCGCTATACGTATTACCAGTGAAGGGATCTAAGTAAAGCTTGCCACGTTCTAAGATAACACACAACATAACATTCCCTTCATGCTTTGGATCATATGTGGTATTTGTAGCACTAGCATTTTTGAATCCAACTAGTTTAAGTCTTTCTGATGGGACACCATTTTCCCTTAAATATAAAGCAAGTATAATGCATTGTTGATGGCAAACAGCAGATGAGTTTTTAACTAACCCCGTAACAGCTTCCCTAAAAATATCAGAATCGACCAATTTCCCTCTCATTATAGTACTAACAACTGCATCAAATTGTTTCATCGCACTATACGAAGACCAATTTGAAAAACTTGAAAACCATTGACAACAAACTGAACTATTATCTGGGTATCTCCCATTTGTATCATCAATCATACTCGTAGTTTTAGTAATCTTACTTTTTATCAGATTCATGCCTTGATTAAAAGTAACGATTTTTTTATCAGTTTTTTTATTCAATGATGTAGATCGAAAAGTAACTGCTCGCCCACCTAACTTTGGTAAATTTGTTTCCATGTTATATTTCATCCTTATAATAAATTTATTAGCATTTTTCCATTTTAATGATTATTTTAGAATATAAAAGCATGTTAAGAGCTTTTGATTCGTATCAAAAAAGTAATATTGATTTTATCGATAGATATAAAAATTTATTAGTTTATTCTTCCAATAAACGATACAACTCATAATTTTCATAAGCAACAAAATTGTTCGTTGTAAAAGACTGATCTAATATGGTTTAATGATGGCTAAATAATACCAACTTTAAAAAATCTGGCTACGGACATTGTGTTCAATCTTGATTATGGTATTACAAATCATTTCATTAATATTTATATAAAGTTAACTAATGTGGAAATATTAACAACAGCTTCAGTAACAATTGATAAAAACAGAAACATATTAAACTATAACAAATTATTTGCAAATTTATTTCTTAACAATATCAATTTGCAGATATATAGCGAATTAACTCTTGATCAAATAATAGATTACCCATTTAAAATACAGCAATGTAAAAAAACTGCACTTTTAATTAAGAATAATATAATTAATAATCAATATATGCTAGGGTACTTTTATATTTATATTAAAAAAAATAATAACTCATATTTATTACAATTTACAAATTGGTTAAACTGGGTTGATAACTTGTATACATCATTAAACTATAGTTATAATAAAATGACGGAACTTAATGATGATGTTAATATTCAAATTGAATATTCTTCAGATATACATGCATTTAATGCTTTATTTCCTTTACTGATGCATAAACCACTTAATTTTATAAAGCAAATTAATACTCACGCATTTTTTGGTATACTGCGTAAATTTATTAATCGCAGAGATACGGATATTATAAGTAAAGATTATGTTCAACATACTTATAGAAGGCTTGAAACAAGTATTAAAGAACAAACAGGAATGAGTAACATAGAAATTACTGAAATAATGAAGCAAAGAGAAATTTTAAGCTTTCGTCATATGGGACAAATTTATATCCCCAACACAAAAATAAAGAAGAATATATTAATTACAGATTATAGTGACAATTTACTAAACTTATTTTTAAACAATCAAAATGCTGAACTTCAAAACTAACTATAATTTTATTGTTTAATAGATATGATTTACTTTATTTGACAAATATTTCAATAGCCTTATCTACAATAGTTTCCATGCTACTACTTTTTAAAAATTGCTCCCTTAGATAAGAAGCATCATTATCTTCTAATATATATTTTTTTAATAATTCAAAACCACCTTGAGAACCTAAACTTGATGCACACGGTTCTAACTTATCTAGAGTTAATAATATATCATCACGAATTTGAATTGGCTCATACGATTTGGGATTGATTAAAACCCCATCCATCCCATATCTACAGGCTTGAAAACGATTGTAATTATATACAAGATAATCATTTTCCGATAATTCATGGCGGTATTCCTCCAATAGATAAAAGCAGATTGCTTGCAAATATGCTGCCAAAACTGCCGCTTTTTCTACATTTAGTGGCGTATCACATACCCTTAATTCAATAGTACCATACTCAGGTTTTGGCCGAATATCCCAATAAAAATCTTTCATACTATATACTATTCCTGCCTTTTGCATTTTAAACAAATAATCATTAATAAATTGATCCCAACTTAAAATAAAGGGAGATCTCCCACTTAATGGAAAAGAAGTTAGGGAGTTTAACCGTGCTGAATGAAATAGAGTATCTGATCTCTGCACAAAAGGAGAAGATGCAGATAAAGCAATAAAATGTGGTAAATAACGATTTAACGCGTGTAATAAGTATAGTGCTTCATCACCTGAATTACACCCAATATGTATATGCTGCCCAAAGATTGTAAGTTGTTTGGCAAGATATCCATAGAGAGAAGATAAGTGATTAAACCGTTTTTTATTATAAATCTTACGTTCCGACCACGCTTGAAATGGATGTGTACCTCCCCCACAAATACCGATATTTAACTTATCGCAAGCACATACAATACAATCACGAATTTGCTTTAGCTGTATAAACATTTCACTATAATTATTAGTTATATTTGTACAAACTTCAATCATACCTTCAGTAATCTCAGCGGTGACTTCACCTAATATATTTTGCTTATTTAATAAATAAATTAAATCAGGGCTTGACTCAGATAAATCAAGGTTGCTTAAATCAATTAGCTGTAGCTCAAGTTCTACACCCATAGTATATCTTTTAGATTGTTTAAATATTTCATTTTGCATTTTAATAAACCTTTCTATATAACCCATTCTTACTCTACAATATCTGGGCTGTTTTCTTTTGCTTTAATTAATGAATATTGAGTCAAAATTGGTCCGACTGATTCTGATAATAAAATTAATATAGAAAATACTAATAATTCCTGATTTAATGCAAGTTTAACAAAGAAGCTTTGATCTAATAGTAAAATAGAACATATTGACATGGGGGACAAAGCTAAGCCTGTCAATACCCCTTTGTAAAAGGATATACCGCTATAGTAGGAGAATACTGAAATTATTAGTATCTTTATAAATATTCTACTAAAAAATAATGTTATAGCTAACCAAATATATATTGAAAAACTATGCCACTGTAAACTTAAAGGTGTTATGATAAAGAATATTACAGTTAGAACATTCTCTAAAGCACCAAAATTATGATGACTTTTACTCATTATAATCTTTATCCTAAAAAACGTAGTTGAATATTAAAAATTAATGCAGACCGTTATTTACCAATTTATTTATAGAAAATTTAGTTTCACCAAATTGGTGAGTGTTTAATTTTGTAATTTCTTTTTATTATCAATTGATTACAAACAT
>JBKDHQ010000028.1:0-14602 GCA_046336365.1 Neisseriaceae bacterium | reverse complement strand
GACAGAAAAAAGAAAAGGGGGTAAGAAAATGGCTTAACTTGACCACTTTTAGAAAATAAAAATTTAGGCTTTAAGAGATCGAATTTTTATGGTCACTATGAATATTTTTAGGTGGTCATATTGACGTTAATTATACATTGTTTAAGGCTTTTACTAATAAAGGAAGCTATAAAGCAGTAAAAAGTAATGAGCAGATTAATTTTGATATTGAACTGGATGACGATTTGCAAGCTAAAACCAATGTTGTAGCTTTGCATGGGCGTGATGTAGTTGATGTAACCCAAACTGAACTAAACCAGATAACTGACACTTTAGCAAATGTAATTGCTAAAACTATAAGGCAGAAATATGAGTAATAATTATGAGTGATCGCATTGATAAAGCTACCTACAGCCTATATTGCAATTTACCATCGCAATTATTGGTGCAATCAGTGGTAAATTATTTCAATAGTCCACTATCGGGCAAGTTTGGGCAGTTATTTGGTAGCAACGTATTTTCTTATAGGCGGGATGATACCGAAGAACGAGTATTACCATCACTGAACGTTTATTCACTTGGATTTGAAACCACAGGCGATTTAGCTTACTTGCTCGGTAATCTGCGCCTAGAATTTAACTTGCCAGTAAAACTCATTCGAGATCGGCAAACTGAAGCTGGCGTGGTAATTGGCGAGAGCCTGTTTTTACTCACTCGTAACCCACAATGGCTAATGAGCATAATGGAAACTGTACCAGCACTAAAAGAGCTTGGTACAAGGTTATCGGCTAATTACGAACCATTATATCCGCATGATAAAGATAGCTTAATGTTTTTTGTAACTATGAATTACAAAGTTGATATTGCCTGCTATTTTGATTATCTAAATGACAACGGACTTAATGTATCTGACCCCTGCAAAGTAGCTGATATTGTTAAGGTATACGATTTGAGTACAATTCTTTAGCTTATAGAGCTAAGCAACTGATACATTTCCTGATCCATATCAACAGCTAAAGCAGAAACTTTGGCGTTCATCAAGGGTTTAACCATCTCACTTGGTTTTATCATTTCTATTGCATAGTTATTTTCTGATAAGTGTCGAATAACAATATTACAGGGGATTAAACTCAAGAAATCAGTATTTTCCTGATAAACCTCGTAAGCCAGTTTAGGATTACATGCTCCTAAGACTATTGTTTCAGGAATATCAACTCCAATTTTTTCTTTTAATTTACTAGAAAAATTTATATTCGTTAATACTCCAAAACCAGCTTTTTGTAACTGGTTAGTTACTTTATCAATTGCATCTGAAATATTATCTGCTTGAATTGAATGTTTAAAATTAATTGACATAATCATTATCCTCTATATTAATTACATGAGATTTTGGTAATTTTTTGATTATATGGTAGCTTCATCAATAAATTAGCCATACCACAAAATCCTGTAATCCCAGCAAAAGTTAAACCAACTCCAACTAAACCACTTAATAATGCAAAGTATGGAGATATCAGAAAACTTAAACTCACACCCAGAATAATTAAAATACCAGCAACAATCTGAACCTGACGCATAATTGGTAACGGAGCCTTTTTGTTTTTAGCAACTACACAGCCAATTTTCTTCCAAGCACTGATTCCACCGTCCAAAATCATCACCTGTTGAAATGATAAACCTTGTAATTTAGGCTCACACTGTCTGGTTCTATTACCTGCTTGGCAATAAAATACAATCGTGCTTGTACCTTTTATATTATTAAAATCGTAACTTTCTAGGACTGACAATGGGATATTTTGTGCTCCAACAATGTGCTCTCTCTGATATTCATCAGGTTCTCTGATATCAAAGACTTTTAAGTCAGCATCTTGCATTAAGTTTTTTAGCTTATCTGCAGTAATATGTGTTATTTGTGTCATTTGTAATTAATCCAATATTAATATAAATTGTTACAATACAACTCCTTTAGTACCAATAATATTTTCAGTACAGAAGGATCTTTGATTGAATAGTAAATTGTCTGGGCACTTCTTCTTGTTTTAATTAATTCTGCTTTTCTTAAAATCGCCAGATGTTGGGAAAATGCAGAAAAGCTAAGATCAGATTTTAAAACTAATTCTCCAGCACTCATTTCACCTTCACTTAAATAGCATAAAACTAGTAGTCTATTGGGATGGCTTAATGTTTTCAGTAGTTTAGCTGCTTCTGTTGCGCTTTTAATAAAATCATTGTCCATTTTCATTATTGGTGAACTCTTCATATGCTCTTAGTGCATCAGCAGCATACATTAAATTTGGACCACCACCCATATATGTAGTCATGCCAAGAACTTCTAAAAATTCCTCACGTGTTATTCCTAATTTAATTAATGCCTTAACATGAAATCCGATGCAGCCATCACAATGTGAAGTTATACCAATGGCAAGAGCAATCATCTCTTTAGTTTTCTGGCTTAGTACCCCATCTTTTAATGCAGCTTGTGCTAGATTAGAAAACCCGTTCATTACATCAGGGATTTCTTTTCTCATCTTAGCTAAGTAATGATTAAGATCTTGCGTTATATCTTTATATGATTTAGCTGTCATAATTAAACTCCTATAAAAAAATTTGTCAATACTGTATTTTAGCATTTTCTAAAATATAGTGTGAGAATATTTGATAGCTAGAAATACAGAAAATCAGGCGAGCCTTATTCTGGACTAAGTAATATCCATGTAAATGATTTTATTTAGGTTAAGGAGCAAGTTTCTCATGCCAATAATCAACAAAGTACCGAATAAAAAAATCACTATCAATTTACAGGGTGCAATCGGTATCCCCAGCACCGATGCCAATATCTTATTAATTGGGCATAGAAGTGGCGTAGTTAATGGCGCAATGCCCAGTTATGCAGAATTACAACCTAAATCAGGTTACCCATTACTGACCGCTTATCGTAGCTATGATTTGCCAAGTTTTAGTAGTGGTGATACTGCAATTAGCTATATGCAAGCATTAGGATTTACTGCCAACTATGGTTTATCTAATAGCTTATTATTCCCAGCACCAACCCAAGTAATAACGCCACCAAGTATGAGTTCATTATCAAGTGGTGAATTATCAGCAAATAAAGCCAAACTCAAGAAACAATCATTACAGGATGGTGCAACTACCGTCACCCTACAATGGGATACAGCACCAATCGGCTTTGATTTGTTGGTAGGCAGTAGCAAAGAAATAAACATTACCCAGATTAATGGTGCTAATACCGCAACTGCTACAGTCCAAACCGTTAACCTTAATCCATATCAATTAGTGCTGACTAATGTACAAGGAACATTCACGACAACTGCCCAAATTGCGGTGAGTTATATTGATACCGATGCCAATGTACCTGATCCAGCCAGAACTGATGAAATCTGCATGATGGTATATAGTGCGGTCAACAGTATAAATACAAACTTCCCACAAACCATTAATACTATTACACCAACAATTAGTATTTGTTTTTTAAATCCGATGGATACTGGATTTAACCCTAATAGTACGCCAATTCAATACCTAAATATCGATGGTAGCAACGCTGTATTAAGTGCTGTACAAACTCTACCAAATGGCAACACTGGCATTTATTTTGCCACTACTCCCGCCAATTTTGGGGTGACCCCGTTAACGCTACTTGGCAATACACTAGTTAGTAAAGATGCAACTAATTTTGGAACACTGGTACAAGTATTACCTGGCATTACTTCCAGCGGTATCGGCATAGAACTAACCAATATCACAGGAACACTTGCAGTTGGTGATGCGGTTACTATTGCTTTGGATAGTACTCAGGATGTATTTAGCTTATTAACTACCGCCAAACAATACCCAGTTAGCCCATATGAAGTTAAAACTCAAGCTGATATTGAGTCGCCCACCTCCAAATTTGTACCTTTGTTTAATTATTTAGCTAAAGCTAATGCGCCAACTTCGGTTAATAATGGTTCTTTCTTTGCAATGGGAGTGGTTGCTAATATTTCCATACCCAAACAACAAGCAAGCACTTTACCCGTATTTGACCCATCCACATTTGGTGCTGAGTATATAACTGGTGCATATTACCCATATATCAGAAAACTTGGCGATTATCCGTTAAATAGTGCGATTGTAGCAAGCCAGTATGCAGGGATTATTGCCTGCAATGATGTACCCTTTAACCCACTAAATAACGTATTACTCAAATTACCAGTTGCAGCAGATTTAACCACAGTATTAAACGATTTAAGCTCTATCACAGTTGCAATTAATCTAGGCTGGACACCAATTGGGGTTAATTCTAAATTGCAAGCCTATATTGTACGTGCAGTTACAGGATTAATATATTTGCCTGGTACGGAAGCACCCGATACTGAGTATTTCCCAGTAACCGATTGGCAAATAATTGGTTTATGGAAGAAGGCAGTATTCCAAGCATTGAGTCAGCCATCATTTACCAATAAGCGTAAATCAACCCAGTTAAAAGATAATATCGTAAATAGCTTGCAACCATTAGCCCTAAACTTTGAAACACAAGGCATGTTTTATAACATGGCAAAACTAGTGGGTGAATTCCAAACTACCGATGATACTCAAGACCCAGCAAAATACAATGTAATTACTCCAGTTTGCGTAACTCCAGAGTTTAACGCAATTGAGGTAACGGTAAATGTAGTTAGCTATTTATCCCAAGTAACTACTACAGCGTAGAGAATATAAGGAGCAAACAATATGGCAGGATTTTATGCAGAACGTGGTTTTATAACTCTAAATGGTGTGCCTTTTACCGATCAGGGTAATATAAAAAGCGTAACGGTTAATGTTAATGAAAATCTAAGCGATGTGCCTGGTATGACAACTGACCATTCAACACCAGGCTTTACTCGTGGCAATACAACCGTTAGCGCAGCAGTGGAGATATTTATACCCAATCAAGGCAACACTATTCCCAACTTCTCGGCACTGGATTATGAGAGCAATAATTTTGCACTTGTGGTAGTTGCAAGCTCCAATGCTTATAACGGCAAATATGCAGGTAAAACCTATATCCTGAATAATATTGCTTATGATGGAGGTTCTGCTGGTTTTGCAGGTGTTGGACAAGTTGGTACAACTACGGCTAATTTTAAAGCACAAACTTATCAAGAGGTGAACTAATATGCAAAAAATACATACTCCAAAGGATACTGATACCAACAAGGCAGATTCAATTATTAAAGCCATGAAGGTAGCTCACGATCCCCGTGATGATGACAAGTTAACTGAGCAAAAGTTTAACGAACTTGAGGCTCAATATGACCTATTAAAGCAAATGCGTAGCGGTATCCACTCCAAGTTTATTATTGAGCATGATGGTAAAGAATTTCCGATGCGTTTAATCTCTGAGGATGAACAGCAAGAGTGCTTTCTAAAAGCATTAGCCGATTTTTACAAATTGCCAGAATATTGCCGTATTCATACGCATTTAATTGACCGCTACAACATGGTGTTTATTTTAGAGAAAGCATTGAGTTCATCTCCACTAAATCCAAGTGATAGTACGGTATTTATGACGCTAAAATGCTTAAAATCAATGACATCAGCAAGTTTAAGTTCATTATTTGCCAAATATACTGCAATGGATAAACAGCTAAACCCATGTGTTGATGAAATGACTGACAATGAGTTTGAGTTTTTATTGGAGGAATGCGTAAAAAAGCCCGAATTAGTGAGCAGCTTATCGGTACTGCAATTGCAGAGGATAGCACATACCTACATCAAACACCTCATATTACTTCAGGACAAATAAGCTATTACTTGCTATGGCGTAGTTATCTTAATCAAAAACAAGCTGATAATGAGGTTAAGCAACTTGCCATATTTGAAAAGCTAAGAGGTAATCGTGGCTGAGAATATTATCAAAGTTGTATTTGAGGACAATAGTAGTAATGGTGGTAACAATAGCTTTACTTCGGCTACTAGCAATACATCTCCACTCAATGATACAGCCACCCCATCAGAAAATATACTCAGTAGTTTCTCAGCTAAAATATCCCAAGCAGTAGAATTGGTTAAAAGTTTAAGTGCACAAAATAAAGTCAATTTCACTAATTTAAAACAAGCTGCATCTAAAATTGACCCGATATTCGATCCTAAAAGCGTTAAGGATTTTAATAAGGTATTCAAAGATGCAACTGCCGATAATGCTTCCATAACCAAACAATTTAAAGAAATCAACAAATCACTCCTTGAATTTAATAAACAACTCAAAAATACTAATGAGAATGCCAAAGATAATAACTCCAGCAATAAAAACAATGGTGGTAATAATAGTAATACTATAGCCACCATTGCCAAAACCGTAGCAGGTGGACTACCTCTTTATTATGCTACTGAGGCATTTAGAAGTTACGCTGCAACCAATGCGCTAGATTCTGGTAACAATCTAATGAATCCACTGGCTTATGCTAGTCAAAGACGTGGGTTACAGTTTGAGCAAGACAGAAGTATTGCCAGCGGAATTGGAGCATTATTAGGTGGTGCTATTGGTTCAATTATACCTGGTGTTGGTACAGCAATTGGTGTAGGGATTGGTGCAACCGCTGGCTCACAAATTGGTAACTTAGGTTATAGCTACTTTGGTGGGCAAGATAATGCCCAAGACCAGCTTCAGTATGAAGTTAGCCAAAACTATACCAACCTAATGCGAGGTAATAGCCTATCGCATCAGTTAGCCTCCATGTATGGCAACACATTTAATAAACCCAGCGAGAATATGTTTTTATTGCCACAGTATCTACAAATGGGCAATATGAACCAATTTGGCGGTAATTTATCACAATCCGATTTAGCTGGTGTTGCCAAAATATCCGATCGTTACAATGCTAATCCAGCACAAGTTGGTAGCTTAATTACCCAGATTAATGCATCCGTTAAAGATATGAGTGCCACATTGTTAAACGTAGACTCTCATGCGCAAAAAACTGGTGGTGATATTGTGTCGCAATTAGCAGTAGCAGTACAACTTATGCAAAAAGGTGGGCTATCTGCACCAGACGCTATCAATAAAGCATTCAATCAAAGTTTGTATGGAACTACTTATGCAGGAGCACAAAATGGTTATTTCCAAAGTTCCTACATTAATCAGTTCAGGTTACGTACATTAGGTAAAGTTGCAGGTATTGATGTTGAGGGAATGATGCAAGGTGATCCTAATGCGATTGCTAAATTTAATCGTCTGCAATCACGGGCTGAAAATAATCGGCTAACACCTAATGCTGGTAATTTATTGGTAAATATGGTATCTCAAAGTTTAGGTTTAGGTAATGGGGTTATTAATGGCAATCCTGCCAATCAAGGAACATCCACGCCATACACTGATATATTCAATAAACTAAGTAATCCTGAAACCGTGCAACAAAAAAACTATAAGAGTCTGGGTGTTAAAAATCCTGACCAAGACCTGTATGGTGAAACAAGTGCGCATAATTCATTAAAATCCTCTGTCGTTGATAAAGTGACTAGTTGGGGTTCTGGCATTGTAGACAAAGGCAAGCAATATGTTAGTGAGGGTTTAACCCATGTATTAGCAAAGGAATACTTATCTAATTTGCAGCAAATGGAGGTGGATAAGAAATCAGGTAATATGGCTGATTATCAAAACTTGGAGCGATTAAATAAAAATTTAGAGCAGCAAATCAAAGCATTAAATAAGAATACTCAACCCCTACAACAAAAAGGTATTGCTGGAGGAGATAGTTATGCCAGGTAACTCGTTACCACCTAACGCCTCTTTGTATAATTTGCTTGGTCTAACCGAACAAGGCTTGCAGTTATTTAACGGTTGGGATTTACAAAATGCCCAATATAATGGCGTTAATTTTTATATTGCTAAACCGTTTGGTAGTGGTAGTATCACCACCACACTGGATATTATCAATACTGCAACTGCTATTATTGGTACTGATACTAACTCATTCCCACTAAATAGTAATCTACCAATTGGTACAAAAGAATATTTGCAGGAAATACGAGACAATGTTCGGCGTAAACTAGTAGTGCATCCACTGGTTAATACCAACTCGAATATTATTGAGGATTTGGGTTTTGAGGTTGAGCGGTTTAATGGTATTGGCTTAATTGTTGGTGATAGCTACTATACTGCTTATAGCAATTTATACAACTACTTCCTAGCCCGACAAGGTGATGTTACCTTTGAGAATATTCCAAAAGAATATCGCAATGTCCTTCAGCATCCAGTGCGGGGCAAAATAGAAAATGTATTCTTACATGAGTTTAGGGTAATTCATAGCTCACAACGCTGGAAAGGTTTATTGTTTGAATTTACCTTTGTGGCACAGGAAGTAACTGCAATTACTCAAAAATCACAATCTACCATCAACAAAGTTAATCAGATGTTTAACCTGATTATTGGTAGCATCAATGACATATTAGCTATTATTGCGCAAATTGAAGCCTACGGTAACATGATAAGCACCTATTTTAATAGCACCACCCCAAGTAATGCAGTTAACTTTGCTAATCAGAACGTGCCGCAAATTAAGAATTATACAGTGCCATTACTACGTAACACCGCAACCGTTTTATATAATAATTTCAAGCCACAAAGCTATACCAATTATTATTTTGAAAATCAAACTGTCGATTATTCAAAATTTGGTGTATTAACTCCATATGCAACAGGCTCGGATGACACTAGCATAAATGCATTATTACAGATTTATAATGCCAATGTGCAGAATGAAATCAATCAGATCAATAGCTATGGGTTAAATATTCAGGCAAATAACTTAATTACTGCACTTAAAAATAGTTACGTGAATTTACTGGATTTATCCAAGAACCTATCTATCAATAATAGCAGTCAGTATATTAGCTATCCAGTACCATACACTATGTCGATCCGTGAATTATGTTTTAACAACAACCTCGACTTTGATGATGTTAGTGTTATACAAAACATTATTGCTGCAAATCCTGGCAAGTTTGCGTCCACGAATAAAATAGTAGTTGATACCGTGTTGTTACTACCGAGAGCTTAATCATGAATAACGTTAGCTATATAGTTTCAATCTTTGACATTATTACAAATCAGAATAATATCATCAGTAATGATACCAATGACATTACAGGATTATTGAGTAACTATGGTATAGAACACATACTAATCATGAATAATCTGTTTATGCCATTAGCAAATAGTGCCGTGATTGACTTAACCTATAGTGCCAGCAATAATAAAACCAAGCTATTCAACTCAGCAATTGCTGAAGGCAATTTGGTAAAAATTGAGGAAGTATTTAACAACAGCTATAAAACGGTATTTGTTGGTTATATTGCTACGGTAAATATTGCTCAGGATACCCAAATTGGCTTAAATCTTACACTGAACTGCTTATCTTTACTTGGGCAATTATCCTACCAGTTGGTGGCTAATGATATTGATGATACCTTAATGTTAGGTGGTGGTGAATTCCCAATAACTGATTTTGTGGCTAATCAGGTGGAATTGGGCAAAATTCTGGTGGCATTTCAAAACCAATCACTTATGAGTTATGCACTTAATCATCAAATAATCAGTAGTTACGATAATTACGATGGGCAACAATTAGCCTTTTTAATTCCAACAGGACAAGATGGTTTAAGTAGTAAAACTGCTGTTTATTTCTTTGCCTCCACCAATGATAATCGCTTTGATAGCTTATTGCGTACCGTATATGCTTATCAACGACTTATTTATCAGGATTTAGATGGCACAATCAAGATAGCCATACCCTCAGTTGCGGAGACTGCTATTGGGAGCTTTTATCAGTTTGATATTGGCAAGTTTAACGATACGGTTGATGATAATAGTATCAAGTATGAACGCTATAACATTGCTAAAAATGCTGGAGTTATTTGTAATCGTGCCTTTGCTTCTCTTATCCCAGTTGGGTTTAATCTGGTTGGTAAAAATGAGAAGGATACTATCAACTATGTATCCAATTTGTCGGGCAAAATATTTACACGTGGACAGGCGTTATTAAATTCAGGTATTTTTACTATCAGTAAACATGACATCATTGATTTAAGCGACAACATTATCAAAGACCCAACACTATTGAGATTATTTGATATTACACAAGGCAGTAATAGCAATATTGTAGCCACCGATGTATCAGGAGTTAAGAGCAACAAACCAATCGTAGGATTATATGCCAATCGCTTATTGGCGCAGGATGCTTTCCTAGAAACACAGCTAGAAATAGATTTGCCACGCTTATCTTGCTACAATGCAGCTAATGGTGAGTTAACTGATATACCGTTAGGTTACACGGTTAATGTTGATGACAATGGCAATCTTGGATTAGAAACTAACAAACTCTATTGCTACCAGATGGCACTAAATTATGACATCAACAATGGTACACGGTTAAGTCTTGGATTATGTAAGCCATATAGCTTCACTACCTTATGGAATGGAACAAATGAGTGACTTTAGAAAAGCAATTAACTGGGTAAAAACCAGGTCATTAATCTTGGCTGGATTTATCAAAAATGCCAAGTTTAATAATGATGGCAATCCAAGTGTTACCACTGATGTAAATAACGTCACAGTTATTGGTAATAATCGGCAAAACGTAGCTTGTGTATTTCCATATGGCTATTTTAGTGTACCTAAAGATGGTGTCAATGCGGTCTTACTCAATACTGGGGATACTGGTAGTAATCCATTAGTTCTCGGTGTATTGGTAGGGTTTGATAATTTACCCTATACGCCAAAACCAGGCGAAGGTGGATTATTTAGCGATAACTGGCTACTGGTACAACAAAATGATGCTATTCGAGCTTACAAGATTGATGATGCAGATTATAGCGCAACATTATCCAGTGGCGAATGGTTGGGTAAGTATTTGACTGATATTTTAAATCGTTTGGATGCAATTGATAAATATTTGAATACCCATACTCACACTGGAGTACAAACTGGCACAGGTGTATCTGGCATTGCTAATCCAATTACACCAGACCCAAATATTGATAAGGATAAAACCTCGATTAGTAATGAGGAGTATTTGCTTAATAATAGTGCTAAACCAATTAGTACGTCACTTTCTCGTGAATTTGATATTGATGCAGTAGTGGATTATTAGAATGTATTACAACACCAGTATTTACCTTGACCCAGAGACTAAAGATTATGTTAATTTGAATGGGCAAATTGAAAGCCAAAACCAAGTAGTAACTGAGATTTATTTGCGGTTAACTATACCGCAGAAAAAATACATGTATGCTAAAGACCCAACAATTGGGAGTTTGTTGTATAGCATGAGTAATCAGCGTGGAACAATAAATAAAACCCAGTTAGCTCAGATTGTAGCAAATGCTTTAAAACCAATGGTAGAACAAAGAAAAATTACCATTCAAGAGATAAAGATACCTCGCTTGGTATTAGGCAATATCTTAATTGAAGTGAATTGCACTGATACCAGCGGTGAGCAAATTCATTTTGTGCTTAATGCGGTTATATAGTCGAGACTATTAGATGAAAACACAACAGCAATATTACCAACAATACGTTAATTTTGTAAAAGCACTTAACCCAGTTGCTGTACCAGATGCAGCAGCAACGGACTGGTGGGTTAAGGCTAACAGTATTGGTGCTATTGCTAGTGGTATCGACCAAGACATTTATACCTTCAGGCAAAACATCTTTCCACAGTATGCCAGTGGAAATGCATTGGATAAATTTTTAGCATCATATAATTTACAACCTAGAAGTGCTGGAGTACCCGCAACTGGTTATTGTAGTTTGCCAGCAGTTCAAGCTCAGGATGTAACATTGCCCGCTAATACTCAGTTAAGCATTTCTAATAACCAATATTTTATTCAACAGACCACAATTGTTAAAGCAGGAACATTGGGGCAAATTCCAATTCAAAGTGCCAATACTGGTTCAGGTCAACAATTAGCGAATGGTACAGAATTAAAACTAACTAACCCAATGGGTAATATTGATAGATTGGTAGTTTTAAGTATGAATGATGGTGCTGGTAGTGAAAGTGATCCTAATGTACGTTACCGAATACTCCAAGCTATACAAAACCCAAAACTGGGCGGAACTAAGCAGGATTATATAACTTGGGCAACCTCACAGCCTAATATTACTGCTGCTTACATTGTTGCTAATATTTTGCAAACTGGCATTTTATCGGTGTTTGTATTATCAGGTACAAATGACCCAGATGTAATTTTAGCTAAACCCGATATTATTTATAACCGCACCACCACTAAACCCGATATGCAAACTGCACAAAACTATATTGAAACACAACGCCCAATTAATGATAATGCACTGGTATCAAATACCGATACGCAAGTGTATGCTGATGCTAATACCATCAATGTTGGGATGATTTTAATTCAAAATCTAACCCTAACTACCATATTGCCTGATTTTAATAACATGACAGTATCTGATTTAATCAAACGTGAAGTTAGGCGAGCATTTATTTCTAGCCCATTATATGGCACTTTAATTGGTAGTGCTAGATTTGTATTACTTAGCGATGTGGTGCAATCAATAGACACTGGCTTAAGTGTTACTGGTGGAATTTATGCCCAGATTTTAATTGACCGCAAAGTAGATTACAAAGGTACACAAAACAATATCCCCATCAATGCCACCGTACAGCAAGATAATAATCTGTTTTTAGTCTATGACATTGAGTATGCAGCAATCAATGTCTATACATTGGAGAGTACCTAATGGCAAAGTTACAGATATTTATTGATAAAACGCCAATCTATAGCAAAAGTACAATTACTTTACGGGCTGGATTCTTTGCTAATAAGGCTGGAGATGTTGGGGTTCAGGCATTTTATAGCGTCCCAATTCAAAAACAACAACGAGTTGTCCAACAAGCTGTTGTAGAATTAGAAGCACAAGAATATATTGCAACCACTAGCTTTGTGATTATTGGTGAAGCTATATTACCCAATAAAGACGATATTTATGCTTGTATCAAGCGTGAAGAGACTGATGGGGTTTATACTCAAGTTGCAGATGTAGAGAGTTTCACCTATTTGGATAATCAAGCTGTAGCGGACATTTTTGCTAATCTCTATATAAATTTACAGATTGAAGCTAATCAGATTTACCCAGAGGAAACTGCTGATTATACCGACTGGATAAATATGCTATTTAGCGAAGTTTATATTAATACCGAACAAGGACAAATTAATAAGGTTTTGCAGTTGTTGCGTAATTTGCAAATACTGGCATCCATGAATCCGTTTGATATTGCAAGTAGCATTACTAGCTATATTTATTACCGTACTAATCTAGCAATTTATGTGTTCATCCAAGAAGATAAGGTTAACTTTGATAAAGCATGGATTTTAGGTACAGACAAATCTATACTAGGTGTTAATACCTATTTATCTGACAGTAAAATCAATACCAATCTGGTAATTAATGTATTTGACGTTGACCATAAATTAAGCGATCTATTTAGAATTGAATTAGAGAATTTTATAAGCAAAATAACTAGAGCATACTTTGGCTATACCATCGACTATGACAAAACTCCAGAAGAGTTTAATCTAAATTACGATATAGGTATGACGTATAAGGGCGACCAGCGCATTATTTATTCTTATTGTTTGAAATATAGTAAGACGGCTTTTTATGCGGTTGTTGGGCTAATAAACCCCATACAACCGAATTATATTAAGGATATGCTAATTGCACCACCAGATGGCACAGTAATTAATGCTCCAACTAAGCTGACTGTGACTGGTGTATTTGTGGATAATGTCACTGCTGACATTACTTTGGCTTGCCAAATTACAAAAAATAACAATAATCTCAGGGTTGTTGGTGATGTGCTAATACCCAATAAAGATGGTGACTGTACTTTAACTATCAATTATGGCTCTATTACTAAGCAAGTTACCTATGTTAGCGAGCTGGTGAACCCAAACACGAGTGTTCAGTCGGGAGTATGCTAAATGGCTTTTAATCAAAACTATTACTTAACTTGGGAGAATGGTGAATTAGTCACCGCTGATACTATGTCGGCATTTAGTGATGGAGTTGCTGCTCAAGTATTGGCTCTGACTAATGGAGTATTGCCTGTAATATTAAGTGGTGGAATTGTTAGCATTAGTGGCAATACAGCCAATATTACTGAAGGCTATTATCGGGTTGCCAATCAAACTTCTGGCGAATTAGAAATACCTGGTTATTTTTATGCACAAGCTAAAGCTAATTTAACAGTCAATAATGGGCAATATATTGTTGCCCGAATTAGTATAACTACTATTTCACAATACACCACTGTTGTTAGAGGTAGCGTAGTTGTTACTGATGCTCCAACCGCTCAAGATGTGATTTTGTATTCATCAAATGATAATGGCTCTGGAATTACCACAATAGCACGAGATAATGATTTACAGCTAATCATCCCAACGGTTAATAAAGGTAATAAGCTAATTGTAAATAATGGGGCTGTTGAATTCTGAAATTTCACTAATTTTATGAGCCAAAAATCCGAATGCTCTTAAAAATTAAGAATTTTTTAAGAAATCTAGCCCAAACCTTTCATGTTTTTGCCATTTTTACTGTTGAAATCCGAAATTT
>JBKDHQ010000027.1:0-3183 GCA_046336365.1 Neisseriaceae bacterium | reverse complement strand
TGGACAGAAAAAAGAAAAGGGGGTAAGAAAATGGCTTAACTTGACCACTTTTAGAAAATAAAAATTTAGGCTTTAAGAGATCGAATTTTTATGGTCACTATGAATATTTTTAGGTGGTCATATTGACGTTAATTATACACTTATCCCCCAGCATTTGAAACGTAGAGTTGCGGTTACAGCAAGACATTGTGCAGAGGTCGCAATGGAGAGTAATGTTACAATAACATTTGATGAAACTCCACAATTTATTAGAGAAAGTGGAGTAACTAAAAACGTTATATTAACTGAACCATCATTTTCTGGTAAAGCTTATTACATAGACAAATATAATTATTTCTTGGATGGTGATTTTGCTGTGGTTATTCTAGATTCTCCGGTTAGTGAACAAATAGTACCTTTACCAGCACAATTACCAAATATAGGACAAGCCAGTAGCGTATTTAAACAAAGGGTAACTATGACTGGTTATGGTGTTATTGTATGGGGCAATAGTCATAGTGTGGGTTTAGATGAGGCTGCAGATACAGGACATGGTGTATTAATTGGAGATAGGGCAAAAATGACTATAACTATGCCAGTATTGTCTTATACAAATATTAATTTAATGACCCAAATGAACTATGCGCTAGGTCAAGATACATCATGTAATGGTGATTCAGGTTCAGGAGAGGTGATTGAAGTGGATTTGGCAAGCAACACCCCAAGTATATTACTTGCAGTAACTTCTAGCAGTGATCTAAATTGTCGTGCAATGCAAAATAACTCTAGGATTGATAGAAAATCATTCTATGATCTTCTTTCAAATACTTTGCAAAAGTACTAAAACTAATAATACAAAAAGCCAGTTTGTTATTTTTTGATAAATTCGAAATTTCAAGTTAGTAGCCAACTGGTTTTTTATTATATCCTAAATTATGCTTTTATACTCAGATTCTTACTCTTCTTGTAAAAAGATACAATGCTCAATTTTGCCAGCTTGAGGTCTTTATAGATTGACCAAACTTTATTTAATAAACATTGAATATTTATGTATCTTTTATAAATCATCATCATTAAGATATCCATTTTGCAAAGCACTAAAAGGAGATCTTCGATCTAAATAATAAGGATTTTCAAACTGCAGATCAGATTTAGGTGTACTTATAATATGATGATATATGTTAATATTATAATCTTTTATGAATTTTAATAAATCATTAAATGATTGAACTTGCTTGCTATCTTGATAACATGAAGCCAACTGTAAAGCACACATATGCAAAATTTCTAAGTTACGTCCAGTACCAATGTCAAAATCATATTGAAAATCTTGAAGATAAGGGTTAGCATACTCTTTGATAATGTTACGATATAAATTAAATTCTTCTTCATTAATAAGTGGTCCCCTAACACGCTTATTGTAAACTTCTTTTTTAATTGTATAAAGTGTGCGTAAAATATCTATAACTACATGCTTTATTATTTTATTCTCATAAATGAAAAAATAGTATAAATAATTCTATAGCTATACTATTATCAATGTGTTTATTAAATTGTGCACCTTTTCCACAACAAATATTAACTATAAATTTAATTATTGGATCTATGTTTACAAATGAAGATTTATCAAATGCATACAACATATTATTTATGATATTATCAAAAGCACGATATATTGGAAATTGCTTAACGAGTGACATTCTTGATATAATATTTTCTGCAGTCTTTGTATAGCGTAATTGCCATGGTATATCTTGATGAGTACATATTCTTAAAAATATAAACATATCATTATCTTCTACAGTTAAATTGCCGTCTTTATTTACATTTTTTAATATCAAGCTAAGACAATCTCCAATACCATCAAAAGTAATTATTTCATTAGTCTTATGGTATCTAAAGGCTATAGTTAAGTAAGCAATTAAATTTATGAATATATTATGTGTTATAAAAGTTTTAAAATTATCTATCTTTCCAGAATACAAATTAAATTTATTGATAAAATTTTCTATATTTTGGGTAGTATTAGCATTTGTAATAACACTATCCTTTCTTAGAATCTCACCATTTAGAAAAACATCGCCGTTTATAGCTTTTAATAAATCAGTACTTATACCAAATTCATAAATTAACTGAACAAATAATCACATGCACAATTGCTCATAATTTCATCATTAGTTAACTGCTTAATAAATTGACAAACAACGTTTTCAAGTGTACTGATACAAGTATATAATTTATTTTTTAAAACATGATCTTTAATATATTGCCACAATTTTTCTGTAGGATTTAATTCTGGAGAATAAGCAGGCAATCTTATTATTTCAATATTTTTGGGGATGGTTAATTCGGCTGATTTGTGCCAACTAGCTCCATCCATAATAAGAATTACTTGTTGATTTTTAATGCTTTTTGCTAATCTTTGTAAATAAATATTCATGTTATTTGTGTTAACCTCTGGCAATACTAAACTAAAATTATAACCAGTTAAACTCGAGATAGCACTGTATACATAAAAATTCTTACGAGCTAAATTAATTTTTATAGAAGTACGAATGCCTTTTTCAAACCAGCCATGGCCAACTTTGGAGTGTGTACCAAACCTTGATTCATCAAAGAATAGCACCAACTTGTCTTTATCTGTAATTATTTTATCTTTGATGTTTTTTTAAATGTTTCTTTCGACTCTTGGTTACTTTTATAATGATTAGGACGTGCAGTAACATAACTTAAGTTGAGGTCTTTTATTAAATTATAAGTAGCAGTACGACCTATATTTATTCCAAGTTCATTGTGTATTTTTATCTGTATGTTATCAATAGTAAGGCTGGGATTATTTTTCAACCATGTCTTAATTATTAACCGATTCTCCTTTCCAACCAATGCATTTCTGCCTCGTCCAGACTTTATAACCAATTCATTTGCATTGCTATCTTTTAGCGTCTTTATCCAATTTGTTAACGTAGTTCTGCTGATCTTAAATACATTTGCTACCGTACTTATATTATTGTCACTACAAGCAATTATCGCTTTTAACTTTATTGCCAACGCACTAAATTTGCCCAAATTATTTAATTCATTTTTTGCTACATTGAGTATTTTTTCGTCAATTAATTTTGATACGCCTGCCATATTTTTTACCCCAAAAAAAACATAACAGTATTATATCATATTATCTGTTCAGTTAATTTATGAATTTAGTAT
>JBKDHQ010000026.1:0-34410 GCA_046336365.1 Neisseriaceae bacterium | reverse complement strand
TTTATGTGCCTGTTTATGTATTTCACTATCTTCATGATGGCTAGTTACTAATATAGAACGTTTAACTTTAGTTTGCTCTACCACATCTAAACCATGTAATCCTTGCTGTAATAATTCATAATCTGTTAATAAAAATACTCGTTCCCTCTCAGCAGGAGTTAATGAATTAATAAACTTTATTGCTTGTTCACCTAAATCAAAATGCTTTATTTTAAATTGCGCAGCATCTTGAGCAAATCTTGCATCCCATGCACCATGAATAGATGCATCATCATCTAAAATCACAATAATATCATCTGAGTTTAAGCTTATTTCGGTAGCAATCCAGCTTGGTGTTTTAATTCTTGGAAAAGTCAAAATAACCTCTGTACCATTACCAGGGGTTGAATTTATCAAAATACTTCCATCATTTTTTTGTAGTGTTTCTCGTACCTGACTTAAACCAATACCATGACCATCCTTTTTACCATCAGTAATTTTAATATTATTTCGGATCTTATCAAGCACTTCAGGCTTTATACCTTGCCCATTGTCTTTTATAATTAAATTGACTTTGTTACTCTCACAATTAAGACCGGCTGTAACTATTCCTGATTTTCCACCCAAAGCATCAACTGAATTATTTATTAAATTAGATAGTGTGCGCTTAAATGCTTCAATTTCTATTTCTATAAAAGCAAAATTGCTATTTTCATTTACGTCTTCTTCAAATGTTACAGCTAAGTGATGATACTGTGCTCTTTTTTCACTCAAAATTTCTTTTATTGCCCCAGATAAAAGCAGTGGTACTTTCTTATCTTCTATAGTTATACCACTAGTATCCGGTTTATAACGATTTAATAAATTATTAGCTATATCATTAACCCGATTAGCCGCATTTCTTAAAGTAATGCGCAAATCTTCAGGAAGTCCAGTAGCAGTCTTAGCTATTGCTAATGTACTTGTTACAGGTGCACGAATATCATGTACCGCCTTATCAATTAATTCACGGAATTTTTCATCTTGTTGAGCTCTAATCATATGGGCCTGATTTTCTTCATCTAACCTTTCAGCTTCTTTTTCTGCAGTTATCTCAATTGAAGTACCGATAATGCCTATAATACGTTCGGATGAGTCTTTTAAAGGCGAAACAGTTGCCGCAAAATATCTAATTTTACCTGTAGTAATATCTTCAATAACATGTTCATTCTCTATATCTTGACCGAAACGCAAAGCTTTTTTAAAATCTTGTTGTAAATTATCTGCAATGTGTTTTGGATACACATCATATGCAGTTTTACCAATGATTTTATCCATAGATGAAGCTCCAATAGCTTGTAAAAGCCTCTTATTTGCACCTGCTAAAGTCATATTTAAGTCTAGCCAATAAACAGCACAAGGGATCTTTTCAGAAATGTTATCTAAATGATTAAACATACTCTGTTGTTCAGATAGCATTTCTGCTTCTTTTTCAGCAGTAATTTCTATTGATGTGCCAACTACACCAACTATCTCTCCAGATGAATTTCTCAATGGAACTCTAGTTGCCATATAATACCTAATTTTTCTGGTAGAAACGTCTATAATTTTATCTTCACATTGTTGTATCTCACCAGTTGTAATTACTTTATCGAAACTGTGCTGTAATGTATCTGCAATCTCTTTATCTTGATACAGTTCATAAATAGTTTTTCCAATAATATATTCTTTGCTAGGAGCACCAACAGCATTAATGCACATATAATTTATTCCAGCATATCTCCCATCCAAATCCATCCAATAAAACAAGCATGGTACAGTTTCAGCAATAGATGTTAAATAATTAAATACCTGCTGTTTTTCCGACAGTCTCTCCTCTAGCTTCTTTTCAGTAATATCAATAGCACTAACAATTATCCCAAGGTTCTCAGTACCTGATAAATTATGTAATGGTGCAACATTTGCCATAAAATATTTGGGTTTGCCTGTGGTTAAATCTTCAATTATATATTCCCGCTGTATTTCATCCTGAGTAGATACCACTTCATTAAAATCAGAAACAAACTGTTCAGAAATATAATGAGGATATACCTCTTGTATCTTTTTGCCTATAAAATGTTCTGCACTTTGTGCACCATTTGCCTCCACAGCAACTTGATTTATTCCTAGAAATCGATAATTATGATCCAACCAATATACTGCACTTGGCACCACCTTAGTTATAAAATTTAAATGCTTAGTCATAATTTCATGTTCAGTCATTTCACTCTTCCTTTTAAAGGTTTTTTCTATAATATCTGAAAACATATCACTAGTTATTGGTTGCCACTTAAAATCAAGCTTTTCTAAGATAGCACTAGTTTTATCCTGTAAAATGTCAAATTTAGTAACTTTATCAAGGTCTATATCCTTTAACCACCCCTGATGAAGCATAAATAGCTCAATTTGTTCATTTTCTTCATTTAACTCTAAATGTTTGAGAATCGTATCAACAAATTCTTCAAATGGTACTTCTAGAATATGGGTATCTTTATGCTCATTAAGTAAGGTATATAGATTTGCTTTATGTGGATTAAATACATGATAGATATTGTTACTTAGATTTTTCTGATCAAATAATTTAATAATCGCTGATGCTGTACAATCTACCGGAGATATTTCTGTAACAGATAACTCTTTAGGCATAATTCCTAGATTAAGCATGGTTTTTACACGTATAAAGAATGCATTATCATCAATATTTTCTTGCACTTTATGACTTTGTGAATGAAAAGCTAAATTACCAATTCTGTAAATATTACTTGTAACTCCACCTTGTCTATAATTAATTGCTATTTGCTCTCCTTCATATTTAGTTTGACAATATAAATTATTTCCTCTTGCTAATTTGCTACCATCATCATTTTCGGTGGAACATTCATAATCACAATCAGGAATATATCCATCAGTTAATACACTAACTGTTGATATATAATGAAAATCCTTTTGCTTAGTTTTTCTGCTTAACTCAAGTAAATTAGTTGTTGCTTTCACATTCATTAAATGAAATATATTAGAATCCCCATAATGACGCACCAAAGCAGCAACATGAATAATACTATCAATATTATTTATTAATTGGTTATATGATTCATTATCTATATGCAGATTTTCTTTTTCAATATCTGAGGCTAATACATGAACTCTGTCAATATATTCATCTATGTTCTGTTCAAAATAAGAACTAAACTTACTTTTTATTCGATTATATGCATCTTGATTAGTTTGTGCCCTGACTAAAAGATAGACTGAATACTCAGTGGCATTTAATAGTTGATATAGGGTATTGCAACCTAAATAGCCTGTAGCCCCAGTCAACAAAACATTCTTAATCTGTTTTTTTAATGGATAAAACTCTAAATGTTTAATCATATCTTTATAGTTTTTAATTTTATGCTTTATACTATCTATACCAGCAGATTCTAAATTGGCAAACTTATCATATAAAAGTTTAACTGAATTTAATTGCAGAGCTAAGTTTCCCTTACTATGCCTTACCATTTCAGCAATTTTACCAGCTGTACGAAGTTTAAATATATCATCCACATCAATATCTAAGTCTTGTTGCTTTAACTTTGCCACTAATCGGATAGCTAAAATGCTATTACCACCTAATTTAAAAAAATCATGTTTAATACCAATTTTTTCTGAAAGAATAGATAGAGTATTAGCAAATTCTTTACAAATTATTTGCTCTAGGCTACTCTTTGGTTCAATATACTTATCAGTAGTAACATATGTAGGTGGTAATGCTTTTTTGTCTATCTTTCCATTAATGGTAAGCGGTAATTTGGATATTCGAACAAAAACATTAGGAATCATATATTCAGGTAACCACTGTGATAGTTGACTAATTATACTATCATCATGTAATGTCTTATACGATACATAATATGCAACTAAATATTTATTATTAAGATCCCCTGGATGTTTGATCACCAATACTACAGATTGTTTTATCCCTGTACACATATTTAATGCATTTTCTATTTCACTTAACTCTATCCTATAGCCTCTAATTTTTACTTGATCATCATTACGACCTATATATTCAATATTTCCATCAGGCAGATAGCGACATAAATCACTAGTTTTGTATAACCTTCCATTTTTTCCAAGTTTTTTTTCTTCAATGCTCTGGAAAGGATTATCTATAAACTTATCTGAAGTTAATTCCAGATTATTTATATAACTTCTAGCTAGACCTATACCACCTATATATAATTCTCCAATAGCTCCTATTGGTAATATATTTTGATTACAATCTAATATATATGCGGTTGTATTAGATATAGGCTTACCAATCAAATCAGTATCGCCATTAATTACTTTTTTTCCAATACAAAATATAGTTGTTTCGGTTGGGCCATAATAATTATATAAGTTTTTTATAGCCGACCAATATAGTCCTGTATTTTTATCACAAGATTCGCCAGCATATATAATCGAATTTAAATGATCATACTCCTCTTTATCTAAATTTGCAAGTATAGCTGGTGGAATATATACTAAATTAATCTGACTATTAATTAAATAGTTACTTAATAAAACTGTATCTAACCTTACGTTATCAGATAACACATGTAATTCTTTGCCACTAAATAATGCATTAAAAACTTCAAATATAAATACATCAAATACATAAGAAGTAAATAATGAAACCCGCATCATTCTTTTAAAATTATCAATGTTTAACATATGAAATACAACGTTTACTACGTTTTTATGTTCAATCATTACGCCTTTAGGTTTACCAGTAGTACCACTAGTATATATAACATATGCTAAATTTGTACTTTGTACATTTGTTTTCAAGTTCGTCTTGGGTTTTCTTGTTAGATTATTTTGAATTTCTATATCATCCACAGCCATAATTTTATCATATTTCAAAGTAGAAGTAAATTTTTCGATTAAATTAGCATGGTATTTTCTAAAGGTAATTAATACTTTTGATTTAGTATCATTTATTATGAAGTTAACTTTCTCATATGGATAACTTGGTGCAATGGGAACATATGCTCCACCAGTCTTTAACACTGCCAAGATTGTAACTAGCATATACTCATTACGCTCCAAACATAAAGCAATTAGATTATCTGGCTGTATAGAATAATTTTCTTTAATATAATGTGCTAATTGGTTAGCTTTACAATTTAGTTCATTATAAGTAAGTTTAGTATCTTCATAAACTAATGCTATATTATTTGGAGTTTTTAGCACCTGCTCTTCAAACATTTGGTGAATTGTTTTATTTGCTGGGTATGATTTATATGTCTTATTCCATTCATACACTATCTTGTGATATTCTTCAGGGGTAAGTATTGAATAGTCAGATACGCTCTTATTAATATGTTCATGCTCCAAGTCAGACAATACATCAAAAAATAATTTTTGATAATGTTTAACAAATTGTTTGAGTATAGTTTCATCAATTTGATTTATATTATACCTTACTCGAAAATTTAATTGCCTCTTAAGTAATTCTTGCTCAAATAATAACTTAGCAGCTAAATCAATATTAAACTCTCTATTTATCAACAATGTTTTAGAATCATTGAAAATAAATATTTTATCTTTAAGGTAAGTTTTAACAAAATTTATATCTATGAGATTTCTAGAGATCTTACTAGTTATACTATTAATCGGAAAATATTCATAATTATGTTTTTTGTTTCTTATTCTCTTTATAATTTTTTTATTTTGGGTGATTAAATCTTGAATAGAATTATTATCACTAACATTATTTGGTTGAATATTTGTATTTACCGCTACACCATAAGATAAACCTAGATGTTCAGTTATTGCTACTGGATAACAAAAGCCAAACATGCTTTGACTGGTATACTTATGTATTAATAATGTGAAGATACATTGGCTATACATATATGGCGTAATTCGATATTTTCTGGTAATATGTAAAATCCTTTGCACATCATCATATATAAAATTAAAGCGCAATTCTTTTATTGGATTACAATTAGAATCCCCTACCTGCTTTTTAGAAAAAGGTTTCAAAAAGCTTAAATCAATTGCTTCAAGATCATTTAATAAATCATCCCAGAAGCATCTACATTGTTCAAAATTTATTCTTACTTGTTCATTTAATTTTGACGTAGTTGTAGTAAGTAGGTGATACTGGTCATTTAAAGTAAATTGATTTTTATATGAAGCATCATTATAGTATTTTGAAATTAATTCAACTGATTCTTCTCCAGCTGTATCGCTCATAATTAAATGATGCCATACCAAAATAAATCTATAATTACCATCTTCCTGTTTGAAGATAGCAAACCTATATAATGGCCCGTTTTCTACGTCAAAAGCCTGTGATACATATTTATAGATCTGTTCGTATGTAGCTAAACCTTCAAATATTTCTAAAGCACGTATTTCTTTATTCGGCACCCAATATGGCGTGCCATCAATATTAGTGATATGGCTATTTAAAATTAGATAATCTGATATAAAACGTTTAAGCGCGTTGGAAAGTTTTGGAATTTCTAATGTATATTCAATGGTTTGATCAAACACAATATTATATTTGCTTGATTGCCGATCTAGCTGCCATTCATTATAAAATATTTTATGATATGGCGATAGAAGGATAGCATTATGCATAATCTAACCATAATAATATAGAGAAGTGTTGTTAAAAGTATCAAGATTATAGCATATGATGTTCAGCACCAACAAGGCTCCTAATTTGTCTATCTATTTTATACGAAAAATTTGTGCCTTTTTATATATAAAACAACTATCACCAAGAAACAACCATCACTTTACACTTTAATTAAATGCTGATCAATAATTCTTCTCATCTTCTTCTTCAAGATAGCTAGCAAACAGCATCAGGATAAACAACACAAACTGGGATATTCTTTAAAAGACGTGGGACATTCCGATTGCAAAAGTTGACTGATTTAAAAAGGTTTGGTTTGACACATTACCATTGACACCTGGATTACCATTATTACAGTTAATTCCACAATATTGAATATTTTGTAGAGTACTACCAAACCAAGTTTGGCCATAGTTTGCAAACAAAATTGTTCTTGGACTTAGATTTAAATCAATTTCTGCTACAATTTGTTGGTACCCTGTATCTGGTATTTGATCAGCTCTTCCAACGAGTATCTCTCCAATTGAACCGCCATACATCATGTTATTACCATAGACATAGGCTAATTTAGGAGTCCATTCTCCTAGATG
The DNA here is from genome assembly GCA_046336365.1 of Neisseriaceae bacterium. GTDB lineage: Bacteria > Pseudomonadota > Gammaproteobacteria > Burkholderiales > UBA11063 > Aquella. The sequence goes on along the minus strand of JBKDHQ010000026.1, from coordinate 27,204 downwards.
ATATCCAGCAGAAATAGCGTATTCTTGGGTCTGGTAGGCTTTTTGACTTAAACTAGCGTAGTTAAACCCTGAGTTAACAATATAATTATTAAATGATCCTCCAGAATTTGCCCAGCCGTACCAACCAAGTCCGCTAGTTACTTGAGCACCAATTGCCATAAAAATTCCGTCAGGATCATTATATGATACTTCTAACCGATTCACATATGCATTGTCATACTGGGCATTACTACCAACAGGCTGTATTGTATTTTCTAAATATTGACCATTATAAGCACCAACTTTTGGCCATAATTGTGCTCCATAATTAATTTTGAAATTACCATGTGTCCAAGCAAGCCCAAAGCTAAAAATGCCATCGGAATAATAACCATTATTTCCAGTACCGTTATTCGCTAAACTATTATCAAAGTTTGGACCTAAATTAAATGCATTGGTATATGAATATTGGAACCCTAACGTAAAGCCATTCCAAATAGACGAGTTATAAAAAAATGAGCTAGGTAGTACCATATTATTACTAGTTCTTGACCAAATATTCAACCCATTTGAACTATTTCCATAATTAAATACGTCTACTGCTCCCATATTTGCACGCAGATAACTAGACAAATTACCTAATTTGATACTACCCCAAGAACTTTGTATTCCTATATATGAGTCGCTTGTAGCTAATTGATTAATGTTTGCAAGCGGCATTCCATTAGAAGTATTATCTCTTGGCATTATTAACCCACCAGCAGTTGTAATATTATAGCTTTGACCTGATGAAATATCAAGAAATTGTTCAACTTGCCAAATAAATAATGTTTGTTCAGTTAATTGTTCGTGGCCATGAATACCAAAATAAGAGCCATAATCCACTACACCACTTCTTACATCAATTGAGGTATTTTGTTGTTGGTTATTTTGAAATCCAGCAACTAGCTTCCCATAAATGAATTCATCGGCAAAAGCATTACAGCTAAAGCATATTAAACAGAATACTAACTTATTTATTATTTTTTTCATTATTTAATCATAACAGTTGATACTAATAACCACTAAACTTGGTATGTTACCATAACTTTTTATAACAAATTCTATAAATTAGATGAAAATCACAAAAATACAGTATAATTTGCCCTAGAAATATATATTTATCGGTAACATTAATATTACAAGGTACAAATTATGGAGCATGATATTGCTGATCAAATCATAAAACTTTTACAAACCATTCAAAAAACAAATTATGAATATGTAGATCAACAAAAGGATAACATCAAACAATTTAGTAAATCTCAATCTCCAATAGCTACTCTAGTAATGTGTTGTGATTCGCGTGCGCATACTACATCATTTACATATAATCCTGAAAATAATTTTTTTATAGTGCGTAATATTGGCAATCAATATATTCTCAATCAGGGGTGTGTAGAGTTTGGAGTAAGTGTCTTAAATACACCTTTATTAATATTTCTTGGTCATACTCAATGTGGGGCAATTAATGCGTCCATGAGCGACTATAGCAACTTACCCTCTAGCATTATTAGAGAGATTGATCACCTTGCCTTATCAATAAAAAAGTCTGAATTACATGGTAACAGTCAACAACAATTGTCAGAAGCAGTAATTAACAATGTAAATCAGCAAGTTGAGCTAGCATTAAAAGATTTCTCATTTCGATGCCAAGAAAGAAAACTACTAATTATTGGGATGGTACTTGATTTAGATAATTCATTAAAAAATGGTTATGGCCATATTGGTATTATTAATGTCAATGGAGAAACTAATGTAAGTAAATTAAAGAAAATCCCAGGAATAAAAAATTTTTTCAATAATGTTTAGAAAGTTCAATATACTTTTACTATTTGAATAAATTCATTTTTTAGTTCTTTTTTAGAGTAATAAATGATATAATCATTGCTATTGTAAAAAGTTACGCTAAAAACTAAGGAACAGCGTTATATGAAAAACAATATGATTTCTTTTGAACAAGTCTATAAAAAATATTATGGAGATATAAATGCTATCGAAAATTTATCTCTTAATATTGAAAGAGGGGAATTAGTTTTTTTAGCAGGGCCTTCAGGAGCAGGAAAATCTACCATCTTAAAGTTAACTGCTGGAATTGAAGTAGCAACAGGTGGAACAATTATTGTAAATGGAATTGATCTTACTAAAACAAATCAAAACTACCGTACTTTTATTCGCCAACACATTGGCTTTATATTTCAAGACCATAAAATTCTTTTTGATCGTAGCGTGTTTGACAATGTTCGCTTACCTCTAGATATACTTGAATATACAGAACAAGAAATTAGAGAAAGAACAGAAAAATCTTTAGATCATGTTGGACTACTTCATAAAATTAAATCTATGCCAGAACAATTATCAGGTGGAGAACAACAACGTCTATGTATAGCACGAGCAGTAGTACATCGTCCTAAAATTCTGCTTGCAGATGAGCCAACAGCAAATTTAGATCGTGATAATGCCCTAAGAATACTTGAGCTATTGAAAAACTTTCATAGATCTGGTGTTACAATTATTATTTCAGCTCACGATGAATCTATTCTAAGTGATTATGGTAAACGAATTATTCGAATCAATAATGGCCAATTTAGAGGTTAATATTATATGAAATTATTATTTTTGCAAACACGCTCAATAGTAACCGCAATAAAAAAAATTTTGGCCAATCCGATCGAACATTTGCTTAATATATTAGTTATCTCTCTCTTAGTGTGCGCAATTAGTGGAATAGTTATTTTAGATAAAACCAATGATGAATGGCAAAAAAACAATGTCTCTTATCCACAAATTATGGTATATTTAAATGAAAGTGCCACAAATAAAGATGTGTCTAAATTAGAAATTACTGTAAATAATTTTGGACACGATATAATTAAAGGGTATCAGTATATAAGTAGAGAACAAGGGCTACAAGAATTACAAAAGGATCAGCAATTAAAAAATATCACCTCGCAAATAACTGATGAAAGTGAAAATCACTTACCAAATCTCCTAATTATCAATACAAGAAGTAGTGATACTAAAATTCTAAATCGATTAAAAAATCGGATAAGTAATATTGATTTTGTATCATCAGTAGAACTTGATGAACAATATGCGATGAAATTGAACAATCTAATAGGGTTTGTTAATAATATTTCTAATATTTTATTAATATTTTTTGGAGTTTGTATAGTTTTAATTATATATAATCTAATCAGGTTACAAATGTTCCAAAATCAAGATGAAATTACAGTATCAAGACTAATTGGGGCATCTGATAGCTTCATAATGAGACCACTTATATACTATGCAACTTTACAGGTAGTAATTGGTGGCCTTATTGCTTTTGGGTTGATTAATTGGTTCATAATTTATATTGATAAACTATTTATAAATATGGGTGCTTTGTTTGGGAAAGGATTTATTCTAAGCCCAATAGGTTATATACAATCAGCACAAATTCTAATAATATTAATCGTTTTCACAATCTTTGCAGTTTTTATTGCTGTAAAATCAATATTAAGAAAATATCATCCTAGATAAATGTGTAAAAATTATGACAAAAACATATGATAATCTTTTTGACTATGATTATCAGTTACCTGAAGAACTAATTGCAAGCAAACCAATACAAAAGCGCGATAACAGCAGATTACTAATTGTAGAACAGAATAATTTTTCAGATTTACTATTTAAAGATATAATCAATTATATAAATGCTGATGATCTCTTAATTTTAAATGACTCAAAAGTTATTAAAGCTCGCTTATTCGGTCAAAAATTAACTGGAGGTCGTATTGAAGTTCTTCTTGAACGCATTATAAACAATCAAAGTTTTTTGTGTCATCTTAGATCAAATAAAACGATTCCCATTGGGCTTACGATTAAATTACCCAATGATATTAATGCAATTGTAACCCAAAGAAATGATGGGCTATTTATTTTAGAGTTAACACATCCGATTGATCTTTATCAATACTTTGAACAATATGGTAGCCTTCCCTTACCACCTTATATGAATAGACAGGCCGATGCTATAGATAGTATTTATTATCAAACAATATATGCAAAAGATTTTGGTTCTGTAGCCTCCCCTACTGCAGGCTTACACTTTACTCAAGAATTATTGAATAACATTCAACAAAGAGGGACAAAAATTGCATATGTAACTCTTCATGTAGGCTCTGGCACTTTTAAACCAGTGATGGTAAATAATATTAATGAACACAAAATGCATAGTGAAGAATATTCCATTACTAGAAATACAATTGATTTGATTAAACAGACCAAACAAAAAGGTGGTAAAATAATAGCGGTTGGTACCACGTCTCTTAGAACATTAGAGTCTATAGCAAATAATAATTTTGAGGTGGGGACATTTAATACTGATATATTTATTAGGCCAGGCTTTAAATTCAAGGTAGTTGATAAATTAATTACAAATTTTCATCTTCCAAAATCTACATTATTGATGTTAGTATCTGCGTTTGCCGGGTTTGATCAAATTAAACATGCATACCAGCATGCTATAGCGAATAGGTATAGATTTTTTAGCTATGGTGATGCCATGTTGTTAAATCGTAAGGAGTAAATTCATACTCATGCAAGATAATAAAAAAACTCATTTTGGTTTTAAACAAATAAATGAATCTGATAAAGCTCATATGGTATCAGATGTATTTCATTCTGTAGCAAAAAATTATGACATAATGAATGATGTTATGTCTTTAGGAATCCATAGATTATGGAAAAAGTTTACACTATTTACAGCAGAAATTAAATCTGGGGCAAAGGTACTTGATATTGCTGGTGGTACTGGGGATATGACTTTAGGCTTTAAAAAAATTGTGGGAAATACTGGCGAAGTATGGCATACAGATATTAATTCATCAATGCTTAAATCTGGCAGAGATCGATTAATTAATAAAGGAATTATTACTCCGCAATGTTTATGCGATGCAGAAAATCTACCATTTCCAAATAATTATTTTGATGCTGTTATAGTCTCTTTTGGTTTACGTAATATGACCCACAAAGATAAAGCATTGCAAGAAATGTACCGTGTTTTAAACCATGGCGGGGTATTATTCGTTTTAGAGTTTTCAAAAATTAATAAACAACTTCAAAAATTATATGATATCTACTCATTTAAAATTCTACCATTAATGGGTAAAATTATAGCTAAGGATATGGAGAGTTATCTATATTTGGCTGAGTCAATTCGTATGCATCCAGATCAAGAAACACTAAAACAAATGATGATTGATGCTGGGTTTGATATAGTAAAATATTATAATCTGACTTTTGGGATCACTGCACTGCATAAGGGATATAAAACTTAACAATACCTTAACACCAGTACAAGAAGAAGATCAAAATAGTTACAATATCCAAACATATGAGCGGTATAATATGCAAATAACAGAAGAACAAATTGAAAAATTTTGGAAGGCACACAAAAGATTTCTCAAAACAACTCTTACCACAGAAAAGCCTCATCCTAAAACACATAATTTATCTAATCTTTGTCAAACTAATTTAAGCCAAGCAATTCAAATTTTCCATGAAGTAGAACTAAATGCAATTAAATATGCTAGCAATTATGTTCAAGATATTTTCATTCTAAAACAAAGTATTGAAAAATGTTTAAATCAAAATGGTAATATTTATTTAGTCGGCTGTGGTGCAAGTGCCAGGCTAGCAGTATTATTACGTCGCTTATGGGAAATATCTAACCCATCTAAAACTGGCAGAGTAATTAGTATATGTGCTGCGGGTGATATATCATTAATTAAGTCTATTGAGCAGTTTGAAGATTCAAAAGATTATGGAATCAAGCAGCTAGAACAGCAATCTTTTACTAATAATGATCTGCTTATTGGGTTAACAGCAAGTGGTGAGTCTCCATTTATCCTTGCATGTATTGAACACGCTAAAAATAGCATACATACACCATGGCTTGTCTGCAACAATAGCATAAAAGATATATTTGAACGTAATCCTAAACATATTGCTAAAGAAGAACATCTCAATATTTTATCATTAAACGTTGGTGAAATGGCATTAACTGGAAGTACACGATTACAAGCAACAACAGCAATGCAACTTGCGGTTGGCTTAGCCCTTATTGGGCCGTGTAATACAACTATAGATATAAATAGACAAATTAGCTATATATATGATATTCTTTATAGTATAAATTTAGCTAAATTAGATAAGTTAATTGAATTAGAGAGTAACATACTTACTAATAAAGAATATATACTATATCAGACTGATAATAATATATTGGGACTTAGTATGCTTGCAGATTTAACTGAACGATCACCTACTTTTAATATAGCCCAATTTGAGAATTACTCAACCACACCAAAATTTTATAGTCCATTTTATCTATCACTTACTCATACTAACTCAGCTAATCATGCATGGCAGGAATTATTAAATAAGAATCCAGCTTGTCTTAATTGGGGAGAATTTAATGAGACTACAGAAGAATACTTATATGGATTTGATATATCACAAAGTAGTAATCGTGTAACTGGAATGCATTTACCAAAACAACAATTTGTTGAATCGTGGCTAGTTAAAAATGAAACATTAACAATGAAACTTAAAGAAGAAACAATTAATTTTACAATTCCACAAAATAATAACTTATGTATTTCTCTTATTTATAAATTACTATTAAATACACATTCTACTTTAATGTTTGGTCGATGTGGGTATTATGAAGGTAATTTAATGATATCTTTGACTCCAAGCAACTTTAAACTCATAGACCGAGCAATTAGATACAGTGATTTTATTTTGAAAACTAAGTATCAAAAAACAATTACATATGAAGAAATTGCTGAAGTTTTATTTAATGAAATAAGTACCTTGGAACCAAACCAATCAATTGTAAATAAAGTTATCAATAGATTAATTAATGTTACAACTTTAAAATAAAAGTAAACCTCTAATAAAAGTAACATCTATACTCTTTCAGATTCAAGTATATATCAAACCAAACTAGCAACAGCATCAATATCTGTTTTTGCAATAATATTTACATAATAAGGTACAGAACTATCATTCTTTAGATCCCAACCTGAAAATAGATATAGCTTATTAAAACCAAGGTCATGTAGCTTAATTGCAATATCAATACCACTAATTTCTTCACCTTTAAATTGTAGATCAATTAAGAATTTGGTATTTATATCATAACTTTGGGCTGACTTTAAAAATTCTGTACCACTATGATATATATCAACTTTTTTATCACTCAAAACAAAATTTATAAAGTTATCTACCAAAAATTTATCATCATCAATAAAGACTAAGTCAACCTTTTTTAGGTTATAAGCACTTTTAAAAATTTGAGTTGCATTTTTTATTTGTTTTTTCTTACTTTTATTACTAATAACAATTGGAACTGCTGCGGCAAGAGGTTTAGGTAGAATCTTAGTATTTGATTTATGTGCTTTATCCCTTATATTGCTATTATTATAATGACTAGTTACTAATATAGATCTATCAACTTTTGTCCTAGTTATAACATCCAGACCATCAATTTCTTGTTTTAACAATTCATAATCAGCCAATATAAGTAGACGTTTTTTTTCTGTAATTGTAAGTCGATCAATATATTCTATAGCATCAACCCCTTTTTCAAAATGTTTACGCTCAATGTTTGGAGATATTTTTTCAAATCTAGTATCCCATGCCCCATGTATAGATGGATCATCATCTAATATTACAACAATATCATCATCTTTTAGTTCAATTTGGTTAGAAACCCAATCTGGAGTTTGAATTTTTGGGAAAGCTATACTAACTTTTGTGCCAATATTAAGCTCGGATTCAATATTTAATAATTGACCTTGATTATCATTTAATGTATCTATAATTTGGGCAAACCCGATGCCATGCCCATCTTCTTTGCCTTCTGAAACTGATATATTATTAAGAAGCTTTGTTCTTACATGTTCTGGTATACCACAACCAGTATCTTCAACAATTATTTTGATTTTATTGTCTACTACATCCATATAAACAGTTATTATACCAATTTTATCTTGTAATGCATCTACTGAATTATTAATAAGATTAGATAACATTCGTCTGAAAGCTTGTGGATCAATATTAGCAAATGCAAAATAACCAGAAGGAGTAATGTGAGAAACAAAATCTACTGATAAGTGACTATACTCAAATCTTTTTTCTGAAATAATTTCTAAAATACTGGTACTAACTAAATCCGGCATACGTTTAACTTCTATTGTTATATGTTTATTTTTATCATCTTGTGGTTTAAAACGATGCAAAAGTTGATTCGCAATATCCTGAATTCTGTTGGCTGACTGATTTAAAGTAATCCTTGCATTTTCTGGATGAATCTCACAATGTGGAATAACCATCTGCATAGTTGCAAGGGGGGAACGTATATCATGAACTACTTGCTGTACGATTTTATTAAATCTTTCATCTTCTTCGGCTCGGATTATATGTGCCTGATTTTCAATTTCTAAACGCTCTGCTTCTTTTTCAGCAGTAATTTCAATTAAAGTTCCTACTAAACCAATAACTTTACCATTTACATCATAAACAGGTGTTTTAAATGCCTTAAAATATCTAGGTTGCCCTGTATTAATATCTTTAGTAAGCTCTTCTTGTGCAGAAGAAATTCCTGTTTGCATAACCCTTTTGTCATGCTGAACTATGTGAGCTGCTATATCTACTGGATAAACATCATAACCTGTAGTACCAATATAATCTGGAGTAATTCCTAACGTTTTAAAAAAGTTCTCATTGCCACCTAATAAAGTAGCATTTGTATCAAGCCAGTAAATTGGTGTCGGTAATAACCTTGTAACCCTGGACAAATCATCAAATATTTTTATATGATTTCCCATCTTTTTATACTCTATCCCACTAATATAATTTTCAAATACTGAATTAGAAATTGGGTACCATTTGAAGCCCAAATTATTTAAAATATTTTGAGTTTTATCTTGTAAAACTTTAACATCTGTTTTTTTATACCCAGACAAATCATCAAGCCAGCCTTGCCTTAATATAAATCTTTCTATTATACCATATTTATCATTTTTAACATATGAAATGATTTTATTAATAAACTCTTCTATTGAAATTTCTTTTAAAATTTTTTGATTTTCTTGAGTTGCATTACTAATGTTAAATTTATTTGGGTTAAAAATATGGAAAGTATTATTTTCAAGTTGTTTCTTATCAAATAACCTTACTATTGCATCTGCAGCCATATCCACCGGCGTAATATCGACTAGGGAAATTTCTTTAGCTACATAACCGATACTAAGAAGACCTTTCACCCAGTGATAGAAGGCATTATCTTGAATATTTTCCTGTAGTTTACAATTTTCAGTCATAAAAGCCAAATTACCTAACCTATAAATGTTTGCTTTTATTCCTTGTTTGCGATATTCAGCAACAATTAGCTCTCCTTCATATTTGGTTTTTGCATACGGATTTCTATGCTTTGTTACAATATCAGCTGTATCACCTTCATCAATAATATAACTTGTATTACTCAGTATCTCACCCTCAGATAATGGAGCAGAACTTGATATATAATGAAAGTCTTCAGTTTTAGTTAATTTCGCTAACTCTAATAAATTTATAGTAGCTTGAACATTTGCTTGATAAAATAAGCTATAATTACCATAATGTTTTGCTAAAGCAGCTGTATGTATTATGCTTGAAACATTTCTTATCAATTCTTGATATTTAATATTGTTTAAATTGAGATTGGGTTGTTCAATATCTGAAGCATAGACAATAATACGTTTTTTATAGTTTTCTAAATTTATATTGAAATAAAAATGAAATTTATTTATTAGCCGCTTGTAAGCTGCTTCATCTGAAGGGGCCCTAACTAAGAGATAAGTCTGATATGATGTTTTTAAAAGTAAGTTATATAAAATATTGCAACCTAAATACCCGGTTGCACCAGTTAATAAAACAAATTGGATAGATTTTTTTATAGTTGGATCAAACTGCAAATTTTTTATTTGTTTATAATATTCATTCTTTTTCTCCAGCAACATTTTATTGCTTAAAGTGGAATTCTCTTGATTATTTTGATATAAAAATTTTATTTTTTCTAGCTTCTCTATTAATACATTTTTTCCAATTCTAGCGTTTTGAGCTAATTTTTGAGGTGTTCTCAAATTTAACACATCTCCAAAATTAATGTCAAAATAAGTTTGTAATTTCGATGTTAACCTAATTGCCCTTATTGAATTTCCACCCAATCGGAAGAAATCATCAGTAATACCGACTTTTGGAACCCCTAAAACATCGCTAAATATGTCACATATAAGTTTTTCTTGAGGATTATTTGCTGAAACATAGTTACTTAAATCGGAAAAATTGATTTTAGGCAATTGCTTTTTATCTAATTTGCCGCTATTAGTAAGCGGTATTGATTCGATTTGAATAATTTTATTTGGTATCATATATTCTGGTAATCTTAAAGCAAGAAAATCTTTTATTTTTGGTTCCTCAAGTCTAATGTTTGACACATAATATCCCAAAAGATATTTATTGTCCTGGTAATAATCAACAGTAACTACTGCCTGTCTTATGTCTGGGCAAGCAAATAATGCTTTTTCTATTTCACCTAATTCTATACGATAACCGTTTATTTTTACTTGATTGTCATTGCGACCTATATATTCTAAACTCCCGTCAGGTAAATAGCGCACTAAGTCACCAGTTTTATATAACCTGTTTCCTATTTGCTGGTTTTCTATATTACTAAATTTATTGTTAATAAAGTTTTCTTCAGTTATTTCAGGCGAATTGAGATAGCCACGTGCTAAACCTACGCTGTTTACATAAAGTTCACCAATAACACCTGCTGGCAGCAAATTCTTATTTTTATCTAATACGTAAGCCATTATATTTGGCAATGGTTTTCCAATATTTGTATTTAAATCACCGTTCTTAAAATGGTTTAATGAAATACATACTGTAGCCTCAGTGGGACCATAGGCATTAATAACATCAATACCTTTATTTGAGTAATAATTTAAAATTGATATATCCACCGTATCACCAGCAATTATTAAAGTCTCTAAATGAAGCTCAAGATCACTACTTAATATTGCAGGAGGCAAAGTAGCAACTTGTATATTATTATCTTTTATATAATTTTCTAAAAGTTTAATATCGGTACGAGATATATTATCTAATATATGTAATGTATGCCCATTTAAAATAGCAGTAAACACCTCTGAAACATGTGCATCAAATACATAATTGGAATAAAATAAATAATTCCGCGGTTTATTTGGTTGACTATTAGCAACTTCAAATTCAATTCCCTGATTAATTACTAAATTTGAAACTCCTCTATGTTCAATCAATACGCCTTTGGGTTTACCTGTTGTTCCACTCGTATAAATTACATATGCAAGATTCCTGCTAGTGACACTTGTAAGTGGATTATCCTGAGATTGTTTATTTATTTCATTTTCTATTTTACAGTTATCTACAAGCAATACATAACTAGTATAAGATATTCCCATACATAAAGTCTGTAACCTATTTTGATATATATTATTAGTTAATATAATATTTGCTTTAGAATCAGTCAAAATATACTTAATCCGTTCATCTGGATTATTTATATCTATTGGTAAATAGGCAGCCCCAGATTTCAATATTGCTAGTATAGATACTAACATTAACTCATTACGATCAAGAAATATCACAATAATAGTATCTGGCTTCACATCGAAACTTTTTATTATATAATTAGCTAATCTATTAGCCATAGCATTAACTTCTGAATAAGTTATTTTCTTATCTTTATATACCAATGCAATGCTATTAGGGTTTTTTATAACACTTTGCTCGAATAATTCATGTATTGTTGTATTTATTATATTAGGTTTAAACGCTTGCACATGTCGAAAACATTTAGCTAATTCTTGTAAATCATTATAAAGAATTGATATTATAGAATAATTATTATTTTTCCATGAAGATATTTGTTTATAAAAGTATTCAAAATAAATATCAAAATTATTAAAAAAATATAAGCTATTTGGGTATTGTATTTCTAAAGTTTTCCTTTTAAGGTTATATGATACTATTAATGAATATTTAGAACTTTCTTCCTCATCTATAGGATCAATTGTTAACATTATTTCTGTTAAGATAGGTGAAACAAAACCTATAGGAATATTATGCAAATTTATCAAATTGTATATAGAATGATTCAACTTATTGACTAATATTTCATAGGTATCGGAACTACTAACTGAAATATATTTTGTCAATAGGATATTTTTACTTTTAAAATTATATTTATAAATTACCGGTTGCCTAGCATTTAATAACATTAGTATACAAATAAAAATTAATTCTAAATTTTGGCTAGATATTCTTAATTGCTTTATTGTTTTTTTACAAAAATGTTTACTATCCGAATAATGTAGTAGATCATTTATATGGAAGATATTTTCATTATTCTTATCGAGTTCTTTATAATATAATTTCAATTGTTCAATTTGGCCTGCCGCGCAAATTAAATTCGTAAAAATCTTATTATCATCAATTATTGTATTAGTTTTTATCTTTTTGTGATCATTTCGAATTAAAATAATTAACCCATCAATAAATATTTCTTTTATCCCAAAGAACATTTTTCTAAAATCATTCTTATCAATTGCTATAGTATTTTGTGTTATTACTTTATAATGGTTTTTATTACGAACTATACATGCTATATCCAGGCTATTATTGAGAATCGACAATATTAAAAAATCTATTTCTGGTACATTTGCGGCACTATTAATTTTAATTGTTTTTTCAAAATTGATAAAAAGGTTGTAATTTTTAAAATCTATCTCTTGCTTATCGATTATATGTAAGTTGTAAGAGTATTGATTTAACCAATTTTTAGAGGGATCCTCGCATATTATATCAACTGAATGCCCTGAATCAATCAAGTAATCAATAATACTATCAATTAATATATTATAATTTGAGATAATTAAAATTTTTTGGGGTTTCATATCTAGTTTATCTATAGCTTATAAAATTATTTATTAAAAATATAAATTACTATTTATAAACCCTTGCTTTACAGCAGGGTAATTAAGAATATTAGCTTTTTTTAGAACAGTTAAAACATTTCTCACAATCGGCATATCAATTGAAATATCAAACCCCTTATAAATTTTCTCTACTATTTTTTTTGCTTTTATCTCATCTTTAAATATATTTTCTAATATGCTAATGTTATAATTTTTGTCTGACTCTGTTCTTAGGTATAATTTTACGAAAGTCGCTAAATATGTTCCAAGGTTTTCTTTACAATCATTAGGAAGAGAACTCCAAGTATAAATTAGTAAATCATAAAAAAAGTTGTAGTGCTTCGCCTCATCATTCATATGGTCGTTTACATAATGTCTAATTGACGGATGGACTTGGGGATCTTTAAAAAATTCAACTAACTCACGCACAACAGTTGTTTCAAATATACAAACAGCTATAATCTCGAAAACTTTCACATATTGTGGTTGTATCTTGGTTTTCATATATAAAACTGCCTCATTAGCATCAGAATCCGGTAGTTTTAATTTTGGTATAGTTGGAAATTTACTATTTAATTGATTTAACATATCTTGTGCTATATACACATGATAATATTCATCAATAATAATAGTATAGGCATTTAGTTTGGTTTCTTGCGGATATTTTACTAAAGAATTATCATTTATTATATAGTTACATGCTTCAACAATTAACTTAGTTTCCAAATTAACAATATCATTAAGATATTTATAGAGAGATAATAAGAGAATCTCATTTTTGGCATTTTCCCCTAAAGTATTTATCTCAGGTAACAATAATAACAACTGCTTTTCAGGAGGAAAAAAAAGGCCATTTTGATTAAAATCAATTTCTTTACGTGGTCGAGTTCTTATTGAACTACGGTTTTCCCAGAGTTCTTGGTAATTTTGCATATCAATACTTTCTAGTTTTTGAAATTTAATTGTTAATTATTTAGATTAATATCGAAAAAGAATTTGAGTAGTTACCGTCAAAAGTCTTATTGGTAGGTATTTAATAACTTAGCCAGCTCTTTAGTAAATCTAGTGCCTTTATTTGCGCCAACTGGTATTTTTGAATCTAATTCAGATAATTCTTTAGATGATAAATTTATATCTAAAGCTTTTATATTTTCTTCAAGATAATTTATATGTTTAGTACCAGGAATAGCCATTATATGATCGCCTTGTGCTAGTACCCAAGCTAATGCTAACTGACCTGGAGTACAACCTTTCTGTTGTGCTATAGATTTCAAAACATTTACAAAAAAATAATTATAATTAAAATTTTTATCTTGGAATCTAGGCATTTCTCTGCGCAGATCATTTGATTCAAATTGTTGAGGAGTTTTAATCTTTCCGGCAAGAAACCCATTGCAAATTGGACTTGACGCTATAAAGTTGATTTTCAGTGATTTACATAAAGGGATGATTTCTTTTTCTGCATATCTGTGCAAAATAGAATATTCTGATTGGATTGCATATAACTGATGAATTGTATTTGCTCTTAAAATAATAGAAGAATCTACCTCAGAAAGACCTATTTTAAGAATTTTACCCTCTTTAACCAATCCAGATAAAGCTTCCATACTTTCTTCAATTGGAATATTGGGATCTACTCTGTGTAAATAAAATATGTCAATATTTTCAACACCTAATCTTTTTAAACTTTTCTCACAACTTTCCTTAATATGCCGAGCTGTTCCATTTATACTTGCTATAGTATTATTTGATTTATCAAAAACATAACCACATTTAGTTGCAACTACAATTCTGCTTCGATCTAAACTTTTGATAGCTCTACCCAATAATTCCTCATTAGCTCCATTACCATAACTATCTGAGGTATCAAAGTGAGTTATACCTCGATTAAAAGCTTCAATAATAACTTTTATTGACTCTTCATCATTGTGGCTTCCATAAAAACAAGACATCCCCATACAGCCAAGGCCAATTTTTGATATCTGAGATGGCTTAATTTCTAAATTTATATTTTTTTTATTATCATTCATAATACTACACAAAAAAAAGGAAACTTTCTTTACTCTAAATGTCCAATGTTATAATTTTATAAAATTATTGAAACTTAGTTTAAATACACTATATATAATATAAAATAATTTATATTTATTAATCATAAATATTTGACCATATTGTATCCAGTGTTAAATAAAAACTAATTATATTAGCAATTCCAGAATTCACTTAATAAAAGAAAATTCTATGGTATTAAACAGAAAGTTCATAATTATTTAAAAAATTTAATATTTCTTTTGGTAAACGAGGGCCTTTAGCGCATCTAAATGGTATATTGATATTTAGATATTCAATCTCTTGATTGGTTAGTGATATGTCATAAGCTTTGATATTTTCTTCAAGGTAGCTAATACGCTTTGTTCCGGGAATGATAGCTATATTATCCCATTGTGCTAACACCCATGCTAAAGCAATTTGTACTGCCGTACAACCTTTAGTAGATGCTAAATCTTGTAGTACTTTTACTATGGCAAGGTTATGTTCTATATTTTCATCCTGTAATCGTGGTAGTATTCTTCTAAAATCATCAGGTGCTAGATTATCTACAGATCTAATATTGCCGGATAAAAATCCACTTCCATTTGGAGAGTAAGCTATAAAGCCAATATTTAGCTTTTTACATAATGGCAATATATCTACTTCTACATCTCTGGTTATTATAGAGTATTCAAACTGAACAGCTGCAAGAGGATGAATATTATGTGCAGTCTGGATTGTTTCGGGACTTACCGAACATATACCAATATTTAGCACTTTACCTTCTTTTAATAATCCTAATAAACCTTCCATACTATCTTCGATTGGTAATTTAGGATCTTTTCTATGAAGATAAAATAAATCAATATGGTCTACTTCTAGACGTTTCAAGCTATCTTCACAAGCTTTTTTTATGTGCTTTGGGCTACAATCTAAACCCGTAATTTCTTGAGTACTATCACTACGAACAAACCCACATTTAGTAGCAACAATATAATCTTCTCTTTTAAAAGGCTTTAATGCTTTAGCTAATAATTTCTCATTATGCCCACTACCATAAATATCTGCAGTATCAAAATGATTTACTCCTAATTCATAGGCTCTTTGTATGGTTTTTATAGATTGATTATCATCAGTTTCCCCGTAGAATTCAGACATACCCATACAACCGAGGCCAATTTTTGATATCTTCAATCCATTAGTACCTAAATTTATAAATTTTTGATTATTATTCATAGTATTACATAAAAAAATAAAGTGGAACATTTTGTGATGTGCCTACTATTTTTAGATTTGGATTAATTCAGAGCTCTAACTCTAATATATTATAATTATAACATAAAATTACTTGAACTTATTAACTAATTATATTGCACTGCCCACTTAACAAATTTTGATTAATCAACAAATATTTATATATGTATTTGGTATTATTTTATATTATAGAAAGTAGTACGCCCTGGATAAATACAGTTTTTACCAAGTTCTCCCTCAATACGTAATAACTGGTTGTATTTGCTGATTCTATCTGAGCGTGACATAGAGCCAGTTTTAATTTGACCACAGTTTAACGCAACTGCCAAATCAGCTATTACAGCATTTTCTGTTTCACCGCTTCGGTGTGACATAACTGTTGTATATGAGGCATTTTTAGCCATTTCAACGGCTATAATTGTCTCGGTTAGCGTCCCAATTTGGTTGATTTTTACCAATAAAGAATTAGCTATCCCATCCTTTATACCTTGTTCAAGTATTGATGGGTTTGTTACAAAAACATCATCGCCAACAATCTGGATTTTACTGCCTAAATTTTGTGTAACATATACCCATCCTTTTTTATCATCCTCACTCATAGCATCTTCAATCGAAATAATTGGGTATAGGTTAACTAGATTAGCTAAATAATCTGTAAATTGCTCAGATGTCAGCTCTAAGCCTTCTGCTTCTAAACAATATTTATTGTTTTTATAAAATTCTGAAGCAGCACAGTCAATTGCAAGCATAATATCTTTTCCAGGAACATATCCAGCTTTATCAATTGCTTCAATAATAAGTTTTAACGCTTCTTCATTAGTATTTAAATTTGGAGCAAAACCACCTTCATCCCCTACTGAAGTCGAAAATCCTTTATTTCCACAAATAGATTTTAAAGCATGGAAAACCTCAGATCCATAGCGTACAGCTTCTTTAAATGAGGGGGCACCAACTGGCACAATCATAAATTCTTGAATATCAAGATTATTATTAGCATGCGCGCCACCATTAATTACATTCATCATGGGTACTGGTAATATTTTTCTACCAACACCACCTACATAACGATATAAGGGGATGCGTAATTCATTACTAGATGCTTGGGCAACTGCTATAGATACTGCAAGCATGGCATTAGCACCTAAGTGTGACTTATTTTCTGTACTATCTAGTTCTATCAAAAAATTATCAATTGCAGTTTGGTCAAAAGCATCCATACCAATTAGCCTAGCCTCAATTTTTTCATTAATATTTTTAACTGCTTTTAAAACACCTTTTCCATTATATCGGTCTTTGTCTTTATCACGCAACTCCAGAGCTTCTCTTGAGCCGGTTGACGCCCCAGATGGTACAGATGCACGACCAAGAGCACCCGAATCAAGAATAACATCGCATTCAACGGTTGGTAATCCTCTAGAGTCCAATATTTCTCTTGCATGTATTGAAATAATTTTAGACATTCTCTTAACCTTTTAAAATATTATATCAAACTCACCAATACTTTTATATTGATAAAACAATTCCTCACATAATAATCATTCTTGAAGCCACATAAAGTAAAACGATACCAAATAACACATTAATTATTTTCTGTTTACTATAAAATATCTTACGAACAGATATTCTACCAAAAATAATTGATACTGTGTTAAACCATAAAAAAGTGGCAAGGCTACTTCCTAAAATAATAAACCATCCATCCACATGTGGATTCCCTCTTTGTGCAACATAAGTTGATAGTGAAATAATAAATAAATATGCCTTCGGATTAGTCAAATTGCAAACTAAACCTATCCTAAAATATTGACCTTTATTAACAAAGTTTGAAGTATTATATACCATTTGTGGCTCAGATACTCTAGGTTTGGTAAAAATTGCTTTAAGTGCTAAATAGGTTAAATACAAAACTCCACAATATTTAATTATTTCAAAAAGTATTTTACTATTAACGATAATAGCACCAACCCCCAAAATCCCTAAAGCAAAAGAGATGCAGCCACCCAGAGTAATTCCAAGTGTAGTATAAAAACCTGCTTTTAATGAATCTGTTAGTGTATTTTTAAGTACCATAAAAAAATCTGGTCCAGGACTCATAATGGCCAGAAAATCAATAGTTAATACATACAATATCACATCAATATTCAAAATTTATACTTTCAATTAACAAAGTAACTTTTCATCAACTTTTTAATAATTACTTATTTTAGAATCAATATATATAAATGATTTTTATTTAATTTGCAAGAATTTTGGTTATTCGTATGCTTTAACTAGTTTATCAATGCTCATCAATTGAACTAAGAGCTCTTCTATATCATACATAGCAAAGCAATTTGCCCCATCTGATTTTGCTTCATTAGGTCTAGGATGAGTTTCCATAAATAAGCCACTAATACCAACTGCAACAGCAGCTCTTGCTAATACTGGTACAAACTCTCTTTGTCCACCTGAACTAGTTCCTTGTCCACCAGGTAATTGTACAGAATGAGTGGCATCAAAAACCACTGGACAGTTAGTTTCCCGCATTACCACTAAACTACGCATATCTGAAACTAAATTATTATATCCAAAACTAACACCACGTTCGCAGGCCATAATTAAACCATGTCCGTCAACATCAAGTGCCTTGTCTGTAACGTTTTTCATATCCCATGGAGATAAAAACTGACCTTTTTTTATATTTACTGATTTTCCTGATTTAGCAACAGCTTTAATAAAATTAGTTTGCCTACATAGAAATGCTGGAGTTTGCAAAATATCTACTACTTGTGCAACTTGATCAATTTCATCTATTTCATGTACATCAGTCAAGATAGGTAAATGTAATTGTTTCTTTACTTCAGATAAGATCCTTAAACCTTCATCTATACCAAGTCCGCGGAAGGTTTTATCCGAACTTCGATTAGCTTTATCATAACTTGATTTATAAACAAAATTTATCCCTAGTTTATTTGTAACTTCTTTTAAATACC
This sequence comes from Neisseriaceae bacterium, assembly GCA_046336365.1. Lineage (GTDB taxonomy): Bacteria > Pseudomonadota > Gammaproteobacteria > Burkholderiales > UBA11063 > Aquella. The sequence continues at coordinate 7,874 of JBKDHQ010000026.1, read as the reverse complement.
CAGCAGTATCTATAGCCAGTTGTTCTGATTCGATTACACAAGGTCCTGCAATTAAAAATAACGGATGATTTAACCCAATTTCAAAATCAAGTAATTTCCAGGTAGTTTCCATCATGCACCTTTCTTTTCATGCTTTGCCAAAGCAGCTTTAACAAATGATATAAACAGTGGATGACCATCTTTAGGGTTAGAGGTAAACTCTGGATGAAATTGGCAAGCTAAAAACCATGGATGTTTATCTAGCTCAATCATTTCAACTAATTGTTCACGTCCGGTAGATAAACCACTAACACTTAACCCACCTGTTACCAATTGATCAACATATTTATTATTAACCTCGTAACGATGTCTATGTCTTTCATTAATAACTTCTTTTTGATATATTTTATATGCAAGAGAGCTTGGAGATAATTTACAACTTTGTAATCCTAATCTCATAGTTCCGCCTAAATTCGTTGATTCATCTCTCTTTTCGATTTTACCAGTTTTATCTTCCCATTCAGAAACCATTGCAATTACAGGCTCTGATGTTTGTGCATCAAATTCTGTTGAATTAGCCATTTTAAGCCCGACTACATGCCTTGCAAACTCTATAACTGCAATTTGCATTCCCAAACAAATACCTAAATAAGGAATATTGTTTTCTCGCGCATACTGTACTGCTTTAATTTTGCCTTCTACACCACGTTCACCAAAACCACCTGGCACAAGAATTGCATCAACATTTTGTAATTGATGAAAATTACCATTTTCAAGATCTTCAGCATCAATATATAGTATATTAACTTTAGTTTTAGTATGTATTCCTGCATGGATTAAAGATTCATTTAATGATTTATAAGATTCAGTTAAATCAACATATTTACCAACGAAAGCAATGTTTACTTTATATAACGGATGTTCTAAATTATTAGTAATATTGTCCCAAATTGAAAGATCTGCATTTTTAGTTTGGAGATTTAGGTTTTCACAAATAATAGAATCTATATCTTGATTATGTAGCATCCTTGGTACATGGTATATGCTTGAAGCATCGTAACATGCAATTACCGCACGTTCTTCAACATCGCAAAATAAGGCAATTTTCTTTTTTTCTGAAATAGGTAGTTCTCTATCCATACGACAAAGTAGCATATCGGGTTGAATACCAATTTCTCTTAGTTCCTTTACAGAATGTTGTGTAGGTTTAGTCTTTATTTCTCCAGCATTTGGCAAATATGGCACTAAGGTTAAATGAATAAAATATGTGTTTGTTCGTCCAAGCTCATGGCGTAATTGGCGTATCGCTTCTAAAAATGGCAATGATTCAATATCTCCGACAGTTCCACCAATTTCAACTAACACAACATCATAGTCTTTTGCAACATATTTTATTTTAAATTTTATCTCATCTGTAATATGCGGTATAACCTGAACAGTTTTACCTAGATATTCACCTTTACGCTCTTTCCTAATTACACTTTCATATATTTGTCCAGTTGTGAAATTATTTTTCTTTTGCATCTTAGTGCTGATAAACCGTTCATAGTGTCCCAAGTCCAAGTCAGTTTCAGCACCATCATCGGTTACAAATACTTCTCCATGTTGAAATGGACTCATAGTACCGGGATCTACATTGATGTATGGATCTAATTTTAGTATGGTAGCTTTTAATCCTCGTAACTCTAAAAGAGATGCAACAGAGGCTGCTGCTATACCTTTTCCTAGAGATGAAACAACTCCTCCGGTTATAAAAATATACTTTGTCATAAATCTATCTCAAAATAAAAACAGCAAAAATAGCTCATCTATACATCAAACCTCTAATTTAAGCACGTTCCATATATTCACCAGTGTCAGTATTAACCTTAATTTTCTCGCCTTTTTCAACAAATGGGGGAACTTGTACTTGAAGCCCAGTTTCTAATGTAGCAGGCTTAAAAGATGTGGTAACAGTTGCACCTTTTATATTAGGATCAGTATCAGTAACTTCTAATACAACAGCTTGCGGTAACTGCACACCAATTGGTCTATCGTTATGGAAATTTATCTGTACTGTAGTATTTGGAAGTAGATATCCGGTTTGGCCTTCCAAAAATTCTGCTTCAATATTTAATTGTTCAAATGTTGTATTATCCATAAATACATAGTTTTCACCATCACTATATAAATAATCCATTTCGCGGGCATCTACAAAAGCTTTCTCAATCTTTTCATCAGTATTAAATCTTTGATTTACTTTTGTGCCCCGTTCAACATCTTTCATTTCTACTTGCATATAAGCACCACCACGCCCACCAACATGCACATGGTAGCATTTTAATACTTTCCACAAACGTTTATCCCACTCCAATAAATTACCAACACGAATTTCGACTGCTAAAATTTTTGCCATCTATAGCTCCTTTAATAGTTTGAAACACATAATTATACACTAAAGTACTAACAAACTATGAAGCTAAACAATAATTTTAGTCAACATTTAAAGAAATAATAACTGGGGCATGATCAGAAGGACGTTCATTTTTACGAGGGTCTATATCTATATTAGAATCGGTTATCATTTTTTTTAAAGAATCATTAATTAAGATATGATCAATTCTTAGTCCAAGTTTGCGCTTAAAGGCAAAATTTCTATAATCCCACCAACTATATTGATTTGGTTCCACATGAAACATTCTAAAGCTATCATATAGCCCCAACTCCAATAGATGGAGCCACTTTTCTCTTTCATAGTCGGTACATAGCACTTGGTCTTTCCATAATATTGGATCATGTACATCAATATCCTCTGGTGCAATATTGAAATCACCTAGCAATAAAAAATTATCATACTTTTGTAAAGAATAGTCTACATATTTGTGTAACATATCTAACCAAGATAACTTATATACAAATTTTTCACTATTTTTAGACTCACCATTTACGACATAAACACACATTATCCGTATACCATTAATTGTCGCAGTAATCACCCTTTTTTGCACATCACTATAATGTGGAATATCGTAACATACATCTTTAATTGGAAACTTTGAAATGATTGCCACACCATTATAAGTTTTCTGCCCATTAAATACACAATGGTAACCCAATTCGGTAAAAACAGATAAAGGAAAATTATTATTATCTAATTTTAGCTCCTGTAAAGCTATTACATCACAGTTAGTAGCTTTCAACCAATTAAGTACTTGAGGCAATCTTACCTTTAGAGAATTAACATTCCATGTAGTTATCTGCATACTTAATTGTTTTCCTTAATAAATTATTCATATATAATTTCTGTACTCCAATATTATATCTTATCTAGCGTAGATAACCCATCCTGATCAATTTTTAGGACCAATTTCAAATAATCAGGCACCTTAAACTTTTCTCCTGTCAGTAAAACTAAATTGTTAAATCCTTTCTCATATAATTGAGCAGCAAGTGTAATACCATCTATGTTATAAACGCCTCCGTCTGGCATATAAAAGTAATTATCTAAAATAATTCTAGTATCTTTTGGGTATCTATCTATCTCATCTAAGAACTCCAATGGATTACTATATTGTGCTGTAACCAGATGATTATAATATCTTGAAATTAAAGTATTTGTAAAAATTTTTTCATCATCAACAAATACCATATGCGCATTTATCAATTCGCATTTTTTTAAACTTTGAATTACCTGTATAGGTATCACATGAACTAAATTTTTGGGTAGAATCCTAACTCTATTTTGCACAGCTTTCTTTCTAAGCTCTGTATTAGAGTAATGACTAGTAACTAAAATCGAACGTTTTATTTTCAATTCTAAGATTACCTCTAAACCATTTAACTTTTGGTAAATGAGCTCATAATCACACAAAAATAAAATATGCTGCTTTTCTTTATCCGATAAATTATTAATAAAATTTATTACATCTAGCCCACTGGAAAAATGTTTTATTTTGATCGATGGTATTTTTTGAAGAATATACTCTAATCTTGAATTCCACCCATTATGGATATTTTTGTCATCATCTAAAATAATCACAATATCATTTTTATTCAGTTCAATTTTCTCAATTAGCCAATCTGGGATTATTACTTTAGGAAAACGCAACACTGCTGTGGTGCCATGCCCTATCTTATCAGTACTTGATAAAATGAAAAACTCACCATAATTTGCTTCTAGCATACTTCTCACTTGGCCAAGCCCTAACCCATGACCTTCTTTTTTACCATAAGTTAAAGCCTCTTTATTATTTATCTTCTCAAGAATCTTATTAGGAATTCCTTTACCGTTGTCAAGTATAGTAATAGTGACCCATTCATCATTAGCTGTCAATCTTACTTCAATTATTCCTGCAGATTTTGGCAAGGATTCAATAGAATTGTTAATTATATTAGTAAGGGCTCGCTTAAAATCAGTTATATTTACTTTAATACAAATAAAAGCATTTAATGCATTTATATCATATACAAATTTTATTGATAATTTTTTATATTTTTGTCTTTTTTCACCGATTAAATCAGAAAGGATGGGTGATACCAGCGTTATCTGCCGTTCAGTAATTTTATTAAGTGCTTTATCGGGATTATACTGTACTAATAACTGATTAGTTATATCAATTATAGCTATATTTGAATCTCTTAAAACAATACGCTTTTCTTCGGGAATCTCTTTTGTTGAATTGATAACCATTTGTAAGCTTGCTAATGGCTGTTGAATATCATGTATCATCTGCCCAATTAGATTACGAAATTTTTCATCCTCCATAGCTCTAATTACATGAACATGATTTTCTAATTCTAATGCTGTCTTTTCTTTTTGTGCACTAATATCAATTGAAAAACCGATAATACCAACTGACTCATTATTTACTACTAAAGGAATTTTATAACTAAGTACTGCACATGGAGAACCATTAAATATAGATATTTCTTCAAATATTAGTGCTCTTTGAGTTGACATAACTTTAATATCATTTTCTCTAAAGCTCTTTGCAGCATCAACTGGCCATGATAAGTCAAAATCAGTTTTGCCTAGAATGTCATTACCCTGTTCGAATCCCAAATCTGCAGCTTGTAAATCATTACATCCTAGATATACACCATTTTTATCTTTCCAATATAAATGAATAGGCATATAATTCATAATATTCTGTAAGATACTTACTAGAAATGTTTGATTTTCTGATATAAAATTTTTCATGTTTTTAACTCGACTTTGATTTAAAATTCAATTTAACTGGATAAAATCCAGTGACACTATATAATTTATAACATAATTCTCTTGTAGCTTTAATTGCTAAAGTTTCCCCATTAGGGTAGATGTGAAAATTAATTTTTTCCTTTTCAATTCCTTCTACAATTAATTGAGCAAAAACAGCACATTCTTCAAAAAGATATTTTAATGCACATAACCAATAGATTTTATAGTTTTTATTATCTTTACTAACTTTATGCTTTGGTCTTGATAAGTAATCATCAATCGTTTTATTGATTGCATCTCTAAAATTGATGTTTTTATCATATTCAGTCATTATTTGTTCTAAATATTTTAAGAAATTACCTTCATACTTTAATTCATCCCATGAGATTATATTAATTTTTTCATTATCTATATATTTTTTTATTGTTGCTTGGTTTTTTTTTAACCATAATCTACTATGCAATTTAGACAATTCACAAAACAAATTATTATCATTAATTAATTCCATCGTTCTTTTAATACTTGGATAAGATGCTACATCAATTAAACGAATTTCTTTTTGCCAACACTGAATTTTAACAAGAAAATCTTCGATAATGTTTCCATATATTAAGCTTCCAGCATAACAACTTGTCAATAACTCTCTTATATGTCTTACTGATAAAGCTCCGAAGTTCCATCGTTGCAAGGTATCATCCAATAAAATGGTAGCCTTACCACTACCTAATGATTTTATTACTAGTTCCATAGTAGCACTTAACATTTGGCCATTATGCTTAGGCAATGGTTCATATGACATTACATCGAAACTAATCGGAATTATTACTCTACTATTAAACATTTGTTGGCTAATGGGGGGCAGGCATAACACTAAATTATCCAACCTAAACGCCTCTAACAATTTTTCACCATCATTATCATCAAAGCTTTCCTTGTTCGATAGCATATTTCTAATTGTTTGATAAGTATTTGAATAGCTTGTTGAATCTGAAGGAAGATTTATTTTTTTCCAACTATTTTCTTGACTCACTACGTATATAGATATCTTACTTTTTTCTGCTACAATCCCAACATTTGCATTTTTTGGAAATTCAATATGATTTGTCATCTTTGTTAAAACCAGTCTTGGCGGAATAGTATTATCTTGAGACTGGAAATTTGCAACATATCTATCAGCAACAAAGTTAACTTGTCTATCTACATCCATATCAGTCTTAGTAAGAACGCCTGTTCTTGGTAAATATTTATTAGTATGTATCATTTATAATACTCCTATTAAATTATTTGAACTAATTCTATTAATTTATTTTATTTATACTTTTGAAATTTTTATATTAAAATTTGTTATTTGCTAAAATACTTATATATGCTTATAATTAATAATACCAATTTCACAAATTAAGTTATTAAAAGAGTTGAGCATGCGATATGTCTACTGGCACATAAGATTAAAACCAAACTTGATGGTTAATTTGGTATTAGTACAATTGTCTTATTAAGACTTTTATATTATACACCACTAAGGGTGGGTTTAGCAATTAGTTCAGCAATTAATTTAAGGAAATTTTTCGGTGTATTTTTTGCCTTTCATATATAATTAAATTATGCATTGAAAGCTAGAGGATATAGGCATAACTCTTATTATAATAAAACAAATCTATTGCTAGTGCATATAAGTTAAAGGATAGAAATGGAATTAATTAAACTTTCTGATTTTGAAAAAATTGATATTCGAATTGGCCAAATAATTTCTGCAAAATTAAATGAAAAAGCTTTAATACCTGCATATATTTTAGCCATTGATTTTGGTGATTTAGGCATTAAAACTAGCTCAGCGCAGCTAACACAAAACTATACTGAGACCGCTTTAATAGGTAGAAAAATTTGCGCCGTAGTTAATTTCCCAACTAAAAGAGTAGCTGGTATAAAATCCGAAGTATTAGTTTTAGCAAGCATATGTAAAAATCATGGTACTTTATTATTACATGCTGATAATAAAGCAACCAATGGAAGTAAAATATTTTAATAAAATTTATAAAGCTGCTTTATACCCTATGTATTAATAAAAATACAATATAAAAAAGTGGCAATTCAGATATTTATATAAATTATTACTGTTTTTTGAGAAAGATTACAATTTATATTTAAACCACCTATTTCCAGGCTTATGACGCATACTAAATCTACTATCAGTTGCAGGTGCTTTTTAACCTAGTACAGGTAGGTCGTGGGGTTTTACTTTATCCTCTATATACCAAAAACTTAAAATCCTCTCAGCGAAGGCTGACTTTACTTTGCAATAAATACCCAAAAAAGGCTCTCTAACAAATAAATTTCCAAACATATTTATCTCATCAATCATAACAAAGTGACCACCTATATCAGCCATAACTGATCCATATTCTCTAATTATAACTGTTAATTGTGTGTTATCTTCACAATGCTTTACATTTCTATTATTATCAAATAATTTTCTTAAATTTTTAAGTGTATATTCATCTGTACACCTACTGTCAGTTTGTTCAAGTAATTTTTCTGGCAATATCCCATGATCTAGCGCTAACATATTAATACATGAAACCTCTGCACATTAAGAGCGAATATGTGGTATAATAACATATTGATATATATGAATATATTGTGTTTTTGCAGAGGTTGAGATGTCGTTTTTAAATTATGCCCTAGATCAAATGATAGATTCGGATAATCTCCTGGT
>JBKDHQ010000025.1:0-8472 GCA_046336365.1 Neisseriaceae bacterium | reverse complement strand
CTTGCTTTTGCATGTGGTGATTCAATACTTAGAACTCAATTATTTAATTTACTCACGGGACAGCCAATAAAATCAAGCTCTAAGATACAAAATATAATGTTAAATTTTTAAAGATCTAAAAAATGTCAGGTAATAAGATTTGGGGCTTTGAATTATTTATAGCTTCTTAAGCTATATTTGTTTTAAAATAATAAGACATGATTTTATCAAAAATCACTATGAGTGTATGAACTTTTTACAAAGTTGAAGTTGATATTTACATTTTGCTTATGATACAATATTATCTTTGCGTCTATATCTATTAAGGATTATCTGAGATGAGTGTCTCAATACCAGTTCTGTTTCTAATTCGTACCTATTGACTTAGGTGCCGAATCTTCTTATTTTTGTAGAATATCTACTAGTTAATAAGATCATTTTTTATATCCATTTATTTATTTTTCAGCTTAGAATGTGTGCGTTAAAGATGAGAAATGTTGTTTATAGAGTATAGAGTTATTCAGGTTTATGAGCAATTTCAAAATTTATATAAATTGTAGATAATAAGTTTTTAAAAAGATAATTGTTAAAATAGTAGTTTATTTTTGTAATAACTTAGAATATAAAATTGAAGTTGTTAGTTGAATATATTTATTTGATTTTGAGAAAGAATTTTTAATGAAAAACAATGTTAGGTTAATTTTATTTGCAATAGCTTTAGTGATATATGAAAGTACCACTTATGCATCAAATGATATGATTATGCCAGGTATGTTAAAAGTAGTGAGTGATTTTGGTGCTCCTATTAGTTATGTTGCATTATCTTTAAGTTTGTATTTGTTAGGAAATGCAATGTTACAGATATTTTTAGGGCCAGCTGCTGAGCGTTATGGTAAACGTAGAGTCATAATTGTTGGTAATATAATATTTTTAGTTTTTACTGTATTTTTGGCCATATCAATAAATATTAAAATGTTTTTATTAGGAAGGTTACTGCAAGGAACTGGTTTGGCATTCATTGCAATGGGTTATGCATTAATTCATGAGAATTTTAATGATAAAAATGCGGTTAAAATAACTGCATTAATGGCAAATGTCAGTGTTTTAGCTCCAATAGTAGGCCCAATGATTGGTGGACTTATCATTAGCTATTTATCTTGGAGGTTTGTTTTTGTATGTAGTTTAATTACAGGATTAATTTCATTGTATGGGCTTATAAAATATGCCCCAGCTAATAAAACTCCATTACATAAACTTAACTTTAAAGAAATTATTTCAGGATACTATAGTATATTAAATACTCCTAGTTTTTTAGTTGGTGTTGTTGCCATAGGGTTCATGGTGATGCCGGCTATGATATGGATAGCAATATCACCAACTTTGGTTATGCATACATTAAAATTATCAATTGGCCACTATATAATATATCAGGCTATTGCAATTGGTGGATTTATGATTAGCACTATTATTAATCAGGTTACCGCAGGTAGAGTTGCTATGACAAAAGTGATCAGATGTGGTGCGTGGGCTTCTGCTATAGGGTTATTTATCATTGCAGTTTTTTATAATAATATTTTGATGATTGCTGTTGGGTTGTGCCTTTGTTGTGTTGGGCTTGGCTTGCAAAATGGGACAATGTTTAGAATATTAGGTAAACTCGAAGTTAAATCTCAAAGTATGTTGTTTTCACTAATGACTTTTATTCAAGTTATAATTATGGCAGTATTACTTGAAGTAAGTAACAATATATTAAATAAATTTAACTATTCATTAGCTAGTTTTGCTATTTGTGCTATAATTTTTGGGGTTTTGTCGTTACTATTAGTAATAAAGTTTGTATCAATGAATAAACAGCGCAACTGGCAGTGAGATTTCTATATAATAATATTGTGCTGTTTGTGTGTAATGTGAGAATCGATGTACTATAAATTAAGTTAATAAAGATAAAATATATTTATCTTACTTGAATCCTCACTTTTTTATATTGTGTTTTATATTGATAAAGAGGTATCAATTTATTTCATTTAATAAAAATCTGAGATCCAGGTACTTATCTTATGATTTGGTACAATAAATTAGAGTACATATTAATTTACAGATAGATGTTTATAAAGGATTATACTATGGAAAGAAAAAGTTTATTCAATGCTCTAGTTTGTATGGTATTTATTATGATTGCGGTGTTTGCGCTTTCATCTTGTGGTTCAGGCGGTGGTAGCTCTTCAGGAAGTGGATCTAATAGTCATCTCGTATGGGGGAAACAGGTTGGAGGAAGTGGTGGTAATGTTCGTGGAAATGGTGTTAGTGTAAATGGATCGAGCAATGTTTATGTAGTTGGTGATACAGATGTTAAATTATCAGGAGAATCTTTAGTTGGTATTAGCGATGCTTTTATAACAAAATATAGTAATTCTGGTTTACATTCTTGGACAAAGCTGATTGGAAATACAGATGGTATTACCTCTGGTAACGGAGTTGTTTCAGACAATATTGGTGTGTATATTGTTGGTTCCACAAATGTTGGTCTAGGAAATAGATTTCCATGGGGTAATAAGGATTATTTTGTTGTCAAATATAATGACCTTGGAGTTCTTGATTGGGTTCGTCAAAATGGTAATGTTAATGGAGCTACTGAGGGTAAAGGTATTGCTTTAGACAATCAAGGTAATGTTTATGTAACTGGTACTACAAATGTTAGCTTATCAGGAGAATCACAGGTAGGAGATTTTGACACTTTTGTTGCTAAATATGATAATCTATCAGGAAATCAAGAATGGATAAGACAGCTTGGAATCTCTGAGAGTGATGCTAACGTATTAGCTACTGCTATAAGTGTAGATAAGTCAAATAATATTTATGTTACAGGCGTTACTAACAAAGCTTTACCAAATGAATCTGAGTTTGGGGTTATGGACTTTTTTATTGCTAAATATAATGAGTCAGGAAACCTATTATGGACTAAACAATTCGGACAAAGTGGTGGGACTGTTTATGCAAATGGTATAACTATTGATGACTCTGGTAACATTTATGTAACGGGCCAGACTGATGTTGGTTTAAATGGAAAGCCAAAGATTGGGATAAATGACGCTTTTATATCTAAATATAATGAATCAGGTGCTCTAGTGTGGTTAGTTCAATATGGGCAAAATAATGTTAATACATATGGTAATGGCATAAGCTTTTTCAAAGATGGTAATGCTGGTTATGTTTATGTAGTAGGTTCAACTGGTGGTGTGGGTCTATCGCAAAGTTACTTTGTATCAAAATATAATGCAGCCTCAGGTAAATTGCAATGGATGCAGATAGTGGGGAGTGCTGAGGGAGTGTTTGGTAATGGTATTGCAGTGTCACTTGTTGGAGATGCTTATGTGACAGGTACAACTAGCGCTTCTATATTTAATAAAAAGCAAGGTATCGAAGACTATTTTATTGCCAAATATAAGTGATATAGATTGTGTGTTATTTTGTGTATAAAGTTTTGGTCTATACCAATAAATTTTAAATCTTATAGATTCTAATTATAGTGGTATAGACTCTAACTATGACCTGTTAAGAATGCTTATAAGGGGCAGTTATGAATAGAGTTAATTTTTTTGATATAATATCAAAATTTATTTTACTGGTAATATTTTTTATGTTTCTATCTTCTTGTGGTTCTGGCAGCAGTGCTAGTTCTTCCACATCTACTGAGTATGGCTGTACTTTTTCTGGGTCTTCTCAAAGAAATGGGGAAAGTGTTTTAGCCTGGATGAAGCAGTTTGGAGAAAGTGGTGTAGTTAATGCTAAAGGTGTAAATGTTGATCAGAATGGTAATGTATATATAGTAGGTAAAACAAATGTTGGTTTATTTGGTGAGTCGCAATTTGGTGCAAACGACTATTTTATAGTTAAGTATGATAAATCAGGTGATTTTCAGTGGGTAAGACAATTAGGTGGTATTAAAAATACTGGATCTGCTGGTAATAGTGCTGGAGAAGGTATTCGAGTAGATAATTTTGGTAATTTATATATAGTTGGTTATACGGATGTTAGTTTATTCGGTCAACTTCAGAATGGCCTTACTGATTATTTCATCGCTAAATATAATGAAAATGGAGATTTACTTTGGGGGAAGCAAGTAGGAAGCCCAGGTGGTGATACCAAGGGGTCTGCTATTGATATAGATAAATCTTGCAACATTTATATTACTGGTAACACCAATAGAGGTATATCAGGAGAGTCTAGGCAAGGTGATATTGATTATTTTGTAGCTAAATATAATGGTGCTGGTAATTTAAAATGGACAAGAGAAGTTGGTGCAAGTAATGGTGATGCAGAGGGTAAAGGTATAAGTGTTGATCAATACGGTGCTAGTTATATTGTTGGATTTACAAATGTGGGTATTTCTGGAGAATCAAAACATGGTGAATATGACTATTTTGTGGCTAAATATGATGAGGCAGGTAACTTAAAGTGGACAAAAGAAGTTGGAGGTGAGGGTAGTGATGTGGCGCTTGGATATGGAATTAGTATTGATAAGAATAATGGCAAAATATATATTGTAGGTCAGACCGATTTTGGAATGTCAGGTGAATCCCAGATTGGATTTCATAGTTATTTTATATCTAGACATAATGAATCTGGCAATTTGCAGTGGACAAGAATTGTTGGTGCTCCTTTTGGCAGGACGGTTGGTTATGGTGTAAGTGCAATTGATGATAATAATATTTATATTACTGGTCAAACAGATGTTGGAATTTCAGGGGAATCCCAAGTAGGTGAGACTGATTATTTTGTGGCCAAATATGATCAATTAGGTGCGATTAAGTGGTCTTACCAATATGGTATAGCAGGTGAATACTTGAATGGTAATGCCATAAGTGCAGATAATAATGGTAATAGCTATGTTGTAGGAGATGTAGATCTTGTAGGTAATGGTGTTCAAGTTGGCTATTTTATTTCCAAATACCATTGAGCATTCACTAATTTTATAAACCTACGTTTAAGTTTATGTTTAAGCGTAGGTTTTTTGTTTTAATTGGGTACGGGGTGCTACTTTTTTTAATAGTTCTTTATCTAAGTGTTTTTTCGCACTTTATTTTGCGGTGAATGTAAATCGTTGATGTCATAAAATTTAAAATAATTGAAATATAACATTGCTTTATGGTAAAATCGACACCTAATGTCGTAAATTTTTTGCAAAAAATTGCTTATCACGTTGCAAACCAAGGGTTAGAACGTCTCTTGGCGTTGATGAAATTTATGCTATAAAAATTATTTATTGGTCCCAGGTTATGAATATATATGCCAAATTTGGGAATATATGCAGTTAATTTATATTAATATTAAGAAGGAATATAATGCCTACTACTAATCAATTAATTAGGAAAGGCCGTAAGGCAGTTAAGGAGAAAAGTAAATCTCCGGCTTTAACTTTATGTCCTCAAAGAAGAGGAGTATGTACTCGTGTATATACAACAACTCCGAAAAAACCAAACTCTGCATTGCGTAAAGTATGTCGTGTTCGTTTAACTAATGGGTTTGAGGTAACAAGTTATATAGGTGGTGAAGGCCATAATTTACAAGAGCATTCGGTTGTTTTAATTCGTGGTGGCCGGGTTAAAGATTTACCTGGTGTGCGTTACCACTGTGTTCGTGGTTCACTGGATTTGGCTGGTGTTAAAGATAGAAAACAGTCTCGTTCAAAATATGGTGCTAAGCGCCCTAAATAGAAATTTATAAAAAGGATATTATTGATGCCTAGACGTAGAGAAGTTGAGAAGAGACAAGTTCTTCCAGATCCTAAATTTAATAGTACTGAATTATCAAAATTCATAAATATACTTATGGAAAGTGGTAAAAAAGCTGTTGCTGAGAAAATCGTATATGGTGCATTAGAAATTGTACATAATAAAACAAAGAAAGACTCACTTGAGGTGTTTAAAGAAGCCATGGATGCGGTTAAGCCTTTGGTAGAGCTAAAGTCTCGTCGTATCGGTGGTGCAAATTATCAAATTCCAGTTGAGGTTAATCCAGTTAGGCAAGTAGCATTAGCTATGCGTTGGCTTCGCGATGCTGCTAGAAAGCGTGGCGAAAAATCGATGGCTTTGCGATTGGCAAATGAATTAACGGAAGCTATTGAAGGGCGTGGTTCTGCAGTTAAACGTCGTGAAGAGACACATAAAATGGCAGAAGCAAATAGAGCATTTGCACACTTCCGTTACTAATTTTTGGAGACAAGAGACATGGCGAGGAAGACCCCATTAAAAAGATATCGTAATATTGGTATATCAGCTCATATTGATGCTGGTAAAACCACTACAACAGAACGTATTTTATATTATACTGGTATAAATTATAAAATTGGAGAAGTTCACGAAGGCGCCGCTACTATGGATTGGATGGAGCAAGAGCAAGAGCGTGGTATTACTATCACTTCGGCTGCTACTACAGCCTTTTGGTCAGGAATGAATCATCAGTACGATCCGCATCGTATTAACATTATTGATACACCTGGACACGTTGATTTTACAATTGAAGTTGAGCGCTCTATGCGTGTATTAGATGGTGCATGCATGGTTTATTGTGCTGTAGGTGGCGTACAGCCGCAATCTGAAACTGTATGGCGTCAAGCAAATAAATATAAAGTTCCGCGTATTGCATTTGTTAATAAAATGGATAGACAAGGTGCAAATTTTTTCAAGGTTGTGGAACAAATTAAAAGCCGTTTAAAAGGTAATCCTGTGATTATGCAGGTTCCAATAGGTGCAGAAGATACTTTTCAGGGAGTAATCGATTTAGTAAAAATGAAGGCTATTGCTTGGGACGATGCTTCTCAAGGTATGAAATTCCAATATGTAGATATTCCTGCTGATTTAATTGATAAATGTAGTGAAATTCGTGCAGCTTTAGTAGAATCTGCAGCTGAAGCGAATGAAGAATTGATGGATAAATACCTAAATGGTGGTGAATTAACTGAAGAGGAAATTAAAAGTGCAATCCGTAGTAGAACGATTGCTTGTGAAATAATCCCGATGTTTTGTGGCTCTGCATTTAAAAACAAAGGCGTGCAAGCTATGCTAGATGCAGTTATCGATTATTTGCCTTCACCAGAAGATATTCCTGATGTAGTTGGAGAATCAGCAAAGGGTGAGCATGCAGCACGTAAAGCTAGTGATGATGCCCCATTCTCTTCATTGGCATTTAAGCTTATGAATGACCCTTATGTTGGACAACTGACGTTCTTCCGTGTTTATTCTGGTGTAGTTAAATCAGGCGATACAGTTTATAATCCAGTAAAGGGTAAAAAAGAACGCATTGGACGTATTGTGCAGATGCATGCAAACCAGCGTGAAGAAATTGAAGCGGTTTATGCCGGTGATATAGCAGCTGCGGTTGGTTTAAAAGAAGTTACAACTGGAGATACACTATGTGATCCAGCTCATGAAATTACTTTAGAAAAAATGATATTTCCTGAGCCAGTTATACATATTGCAATTGAGCCAAAAACAAAACCAGATCAGGAAAAAATGGGTATTGCCCTAAATCGCTTAGCAAAAGAAGACCCTTCGTTTAGAGTTAGGACTGATGAGGAGACTGGTCAGACTATTATTTCTGGGATGGGCGAACTTCATTTAGAGATTATTGTTGATCGTATGAAGCGTGAGTTTGGGGTTGAAGCTAATGTTGGAGCTCCTCAGGTAGCTTATCGTGAAACTATCAGAAAACCAGTTGAAATTGAAGGTAAGTATGTTAAGCAGTCTGGTGGTAAAGGTCAATATGGTCATGTATGGCTTAAACTTCATCCACAAGGTGAAGGTGACGGTTATCAATTTATTGATGAAATTAAAGGTGGGGCTGTTCCACGTGAGTTTATTCCGTCAGTAGATTATGGTATTCAAGGTGCTATGAGATCAGGCGTTGTAGCTGGGTATCCAGTTGTTGATATTAAAGTAACTTTATTTGATGGTTCTTATCATGATGTGGATTCTTCTCAATTGGCGTTTGAATTGGCTGGTTCAATGGCATTTAAGGATGGTATGCGTAAAGCGAATCCGGTTATTTTAGAGCCAATGATGGCTGTTGAGGTAGAAACTCCAGAAGAATACATGGGAGATGTTATGGGAGACTTATCAAGCCGTCGTGGCATTATCCAAGGTATGGATGATGATGATTCTGGTGGCAAGAAGGTAAAAGCTGAGGTTCCATTAGCAGAAATGTTTGGTTATTCAACAGATTTGCGTTCTATGACGCAAGGTCGTGCAACATATTCAATGGAATTTAAACATTATTCTGAAGCTCCAAAGCATATAGCTGATGCAGTGGTAAACAGTAAAAAATAATTAAGTACTTATATTTTGTTTGAAGGAATTTAAAATGTCAAAAGAAAAATTTGAGCGGAATAAGCCGCACGTAAACGTAGGGACGATAGGCCACGTGGATCACGGAAAGACAACCTTGACAGCGGCGATAACGACAATTTTATCGAGGAAATTTGGAGGAGAGGCAAAA
>JBKDHQ010000024.1:0-3946 GCA_046336365.1 Neisseriaceae bacterium | reverse complement strand
AAATGACCTAAATCATAGACCTAGAAAAGCTCTAAATTTTAAAACACCTAATGAGGTTATTGCTAAATATTTACAACGTATTTCATGTAATCTAGCACGCAACAAAAATTCCTCTGTTGCTTTTCATGATTGAATGGGCCGGATAGTACATATGTGTCAATTGCTTGATTTACCTTTTCTATGATATAATTTTAAATGTTATTAACGTTTCTATAAAATGTATGCAGAGTTTTTTAAGATGAAAAATAATAAAAAAGTAGTTACTTTAGCACACTATTACACGATACCAGAAGTACAACAAATGGCTGATAAGGTAGGGGATAGTCTTGAGCTTGCATTGTATGCGAAAGATTCTGATGCAGATATCATTGTGTTTGCTGGTGTTAAATTTATGGCAGAAACTGCTAAGATAATTAATCCAAAAGCAAAAGTGATATTACCAGATATAGGATCAACCTGTTCATTAGTAACTATGACTGATATTAATAGATTAAAAGCATGGAGAGAAAAATACCATGATTATGTGCATGTTGCATATATAAATTCATCAGCTGAACATAAAGCACTATCCGATTGGACTGTTACTTCTAGAAATGTAGTTGATATTATTGCCTATTTACACGAGCAAGGTAAAAAGGTTATTTATTCACCAGATAGAAATATGGGAGCATATTTAAATTTTGAATATGGCTTTGATATGCCGTTATGGTCTGCCGTATGTGAAGTGCATGATAAATTTAATAAACAAGCATTAGATGAAATGCTAGATAGTATTCTAGGTGAGAAATATGTTATTTCACACCCAGAAAGTCCGTTACCAGTTTTGCAACAATCAAGTTATATTGGCTCTACCCATGGGCTATTGAATTGGGTTATTAATTATTCTGGAAATAAAGAGGCTGTTATTTTGGTTGCAACTGAAGATGGCATTTTATATAATATGAAAAAGGCAAGGCCTGAATTAGACATTCGACAAGCTCCAATTTATAAAGGTTGCCAATGTAATTCATGCCCATATATGAAATTAAATACAGTAGAAGCTGTTAAAATGGCCCAAGATGAAGTAGGGGGTACAGTAATTGACTATCTATCAGAAGAAATAATTCAAAGAGCAAGAGTTCCGATTGATCGTATGATTGAATTTACTAATCAGCAAAAGTAAAATATGGTGATCTATAATTATAACTAGTTAGTGCAAAATTATGAAAACAATTTTAATTACAGGTTCTAATGGATTTATTGCTAATAATTTCTGCAAAAAATTTGCAGATAAATATAAATTTGTTTTAGTAAGCCATTACCCACAAGTTAATCATATTACTCTAAAACAACTTAGAACTAATCATGACTTAATAAATTCTATTGATGCAGTTTTAAACTTAGCTGGAGCTAATATTGGTGCTAAAAGATGGACTAAAACACGTAAAAAAGAATTATTACAAAGTAGAGTCGAATTTACACGAGAGTTAGTGGATATTTTTAATAAATATAACAATCATGCTCATATTATATCTGCTAGTGCTATTAGTATATATGATTTCAATACAGTTAATGATGAAAATACTTTGATTGATTATTCTAAATATAAAAATTTCTCACAACAAATTACTAAAAGATGGGAGCAAAATGCACTAAAATATGATGGCTTAGTTACAATAACTAGATTTGGAATTGTCCTAAGTTGCAACGGTGGCATATTTAGGAAAATGTTACGTCCATTTTTATTTGGTGTTGGTGGGCAACTTGGTAATGGCCAGCAAGGTTTTCCTTGGATCGCTTTAGAAGATTTATTATCAGCTTTAGATTTTATTATTGAGAAAGGGTATGGCGGAATATTTAATTTAACTGCACCTGAAAAAATTAACAATGAACAATTTACAAATTGTATAGGACATATTTGGCATAAACCTACATTCATGAAATTACCTGCATGGTTAATCAAATTAGTATGGGGTCAAATGGGTAAAGAGCTATTACTAAGTGGTAATCAAGTTATACCGCAACGTCTAATTGATCTTAATTTTACCTTTAAATATCCTTATATTCAAAACTGCTTAAGTGCTATTAAAGATAGTTCTTGTTAAATTAGTTATTTAAAATCAAATAAAAAATATATTCTAATTAAGGTTGTTAGGATGAATAAATATCTAATTATTGCTGGAATTATTCTTATTGTGATAGGTATATGCATGCCTTTAATCGCTAAGCTTGGCATAGGCCATTTACCAGGTGATATAAGAATTAAAAAAGATAATTTTACCTTTTATTTTCCAATTACAACATGTATTATTGTAAGTTTAATAATAACTTTAATATTATGGTTTTGGCGTAGATAAATTAATTTATAATAATTATTTATTAATATTTTTATAAGAACAATATGATTATTGTAAGAAAACAATTATCAGCTTATCTCACAAATAAAAGTAATTTTTTTCTTTCATGATATCTTAAAGAGTATATATTAAAAGGCTATACCATTTGAACAATATATTTGGGAGATAGATAATGAAACAAAACTTTTATATACAAGGCATAAAATGCATGAGTTGCGTTGAAAAGATTACTAATTTGCTTCAAAAAGAGTTACCTGCAACAGACATAAGTTTTACTGATAATAACAAAAAATTAGAATTTAATACTTCAAATAAGGTAGAGCTAACTACTTTAAATCGCTTACTTAGTAAGATTGGTGAGTATAGTGCTTCTGATAAGTCTCCAAAAGATATTTCGAATAATTATGATGATAA
Source organism: Neisseriaceae bacterium (assembly GCA_046336365.1). Lineage (GTDB taxonomy): Bacteria > Pseudomonadota > Gammaproteobacteria > Burkholderiales > UBA11063 > Aquella. Next base: position 1,196 of record JBKDHQ010000024.1, on the reverse strand, counting down.
AGAAAATACAAAATCATCTTATAAACCAATTTATCTAATTTTTGTATATTTAATTATTACAAATCTTCTTATTTCTATTAAAAACCCAAATTTAGATTTATTTATGACTAATTTTATGGCAAGCTTCTTTTTAGTGTTTTCCTTTTTTAAAATGCTTGATTTAAAAGGATTTGCTGCAGGATACTCTACTTATGACCTCATTGCTAAAAAATTCTATCTTTATGGTTATATTTATCCATTCATTGAACTATGTTTTGGCATAGGGTATTTAGTTATACCTTTTAATTTATATTTGAATGCAATTGTTTTTATCGTTATGTTGGTTTCAGCAATTGGTGTAATAACGGCTAAATTAACTAAACAAAAATTTTATTGTGCTTGTGTTGGCACTTTTTTAAAAGTTCCTTTAGGTAGTATTGCTATTATAGAAAATGTTTTAATGGTAGTTATGTCATTATTTATGATTATTTATTTAGTTTAGGGCTAGAAGCCATAATTTTCCAAACATCAATGTCTGAGTTTACTAAAATTAAATTAGTATGGCATTCCTACCTTTTAGCTGAGTATTTTTTATTTTGAACTAATAGTTGATAAGGATTTTTCATATCCCATTTACGTCCATGTTTGATTATTTTGGCTGGGATTCCTGCAATAATAGTATATTCTTCTTCAAAATCCTTATTAACAATTGCTCCAGCCCCAACAATGGTATTATCAGGCAGTTTTGCCCCTCTAATTATTTTGCAGCCATTGCCTATCCAGCAATGACTTCCTATAATCATGGGCGTAGGTATATTTACAATATTACCTGTCTCAACATCTAAAATACTATGTCCATCGCAAGGCATAATATAAACAGGTCCTTCAGAAAATAGGCAATCTTCTCCAATATGCAATTCAGTATTTCCTACTAACTGAATTACAACATCTACCATAACGGTATTTTTCTTTATCTTGCAAACTTGTCCACTCCCGTTACAGCATAGTAGTGATACTCCAAGAAAGGTTGACTGTTCTATTACAACTTTCACATTATCATTATATATTTTGATATTTTATAATGTGCCCTGAAATTTGATCCACCGTCATAGAAATAATTAGGTTAAAATTCTAATTATTTTATATGGAGTAAAAAATGGTTAAAAAGACGAGCTATGACAATGCATTTAAAGCAAAAGTAGCATTAGAGGCGTTAA
>JBKDHQ010000023.1:0-4373 GCA_046336365.1 Neisseriaceae bacterium | reverse complement strand
TTTATTAACAGATTATGAATTATTACAGCAAGGATTACATGGTTTAGATGTGGTAGAGCAAACTAAAGTTAAACGTTCTATATTAGTAACTAGCCATCATGAAGATAGTGAAATACATAAACAGGCACATAAAACTAACACTAAAATTTTGCCTAAATTATTAGCTTCTGAGATACCCATAATAGTTCCTAACAAGATAGATATCAGCAAGAACAAATTAATAGATACTAATCAACAATCACAACAAAATGAAGGATTAAGAAAAGTTGAAATGGTAATAGTTGATGATTATGAAGAATTTACGAATATGTTAAAAAATACTGTTCTTAAAAATGCCAACATCGATATCTATAATGACTTGCAGGGCTTTGTTGCTAATGTAAAAAAATACCCTAAAGACACTAAGATGCTTTTGGATAATAATTTTGATAACTATTATGGGGAAATTAAGGGTATTGGAGCATGGGGCACTGGATTTAGCTTAGCTAATTATTTGCATGAAAAAGGGTTTTCTAATCTATACCTGTTTTCTGGTGATAAATTTACTGAAGTGCCACCCTACTTAAAGATAATAAATAAAGCCAGTACAGAAGATCTGGAAAATTTAATTAGACCAGACGAAAAACGTAAAAGCTTTGATATGGCAGAACAATTAGTTGAAGCTAAAGATATATTTACTAGCTCAACCCTTCATAAACAACGTTATAGCACATTTGATGTTGAAGATAAGGTAGAAAAACTTAAAAGAAGTCGTTCTCAGTTAAGTCGAAATAAATATACTAGTCAAATCGAACAAATGTTAGATAATATAGGTAAAACAAGCAGTAAAGCAGTAGTGAGTATTTTTACCGCAGAAAATATATTTAAAGGTGAAGCAAGCTTAAACGACTTAGTTGAATGTGAAATAAAAAATGGTATAAATGAAGATAAAATAAGAAGAATTTTAAGACTAGACTTTCATTTATTAGCAACTGATGAAGTAAAAGATAACTTTAAATATACCGGTAATGAAATTATTGTTGATGTAATATTATTTACCTTGATAAAATATGCAGTATATCAAATTAAACAAGGGCATGGAGGAAATATATATCTAAGTATTAAGAAGTCAGGTAAATTCAACAAACTATCTGTTAAATATATAGCTAAAGGAGTAAATAGTATATCACCGGATCAAGATAAATACTATGCTGAAAACTATGCACATTGTAAGAGAATGATGGAGTTTTTTGAAGGAACTCTTACAACCAATATAATAGATAACAATTCGGTAGAGTTTGTTTTGAGTTTTCCTAAAATTGATAACGTATAATTTTAACCTTATATATGATAAAATGCAGGCAAAGTTATTTATTAGAGGTTATTTGTGTTATCAAAAATATTTTGGATTTTATTAATCGTTTGTATTATCTGTTCCTGTAGTAGCATTAAACCAGAATATGTAGTACAAAAAACTAATTACCAAGTTCGTAATGTCCCATTATCTAATCTAGAAAGCTCTGAATTGGTATTTGTATATAATACCGAATCATTAGAATACGGGTATGAACATATGTTCTGTACCAATTTGATTCATTGTAAGTCAAATATTGAAAATGTAAAGAACAATCCATATTTTGGGGGATTTGACTTATCTAAAAGACCAATTAAAGATAATTTATATAGTATTGAATCAATTAGTTTATATAGAATTATTTATACAACCATTGGGCAATTTGGTGAAAGCGAGCTCGTATCAGGTGCTATATATTATCCCGAAATTTCTAAAAATAAAATAAAAGGGGTGGTACTATTTTTTCATCCAACATTCTTTGCTAAATCTAGTGTTAGTAGTTATGATCCAAAAAATAGAGTAAATCGCTCAATTGCTGCATTATTTGCAAGTTATGGTTATATTGTATTATATCCTGATTATATTGGTATGGGATATAATAGAAAGCAAGTACATCCATATGTTTTATATCCAAAAGTTAATGCTCTTGATGGCTTATCGATTCTAACTGCATCACAACAATTTTTAATTAGAAATAACTTATTACCTGATAAACATCATAAAATTCCACTTTTTTTAACCGGTTATTCGGAAGGAAGTGCTTATGCGATGTGGTTTTCAAGATTATATCAGGAACAAGCTAATTTTAAAAATGTTTTTGATAAGACAAATTATGAGTTAAGGCTTGTTGCTCCAATATCTGGAGCATATAATTTATCAAACGTTACCTATAATTATTTATATAGCAATATTAATACATTTAATACTGATGTTTATAGAGTTTCAAATTCATTGGTATCTAGCATGCTAAAACCAGCTCTTCTTGCTGATGCTCTAATATCATATGCTTATTATAGTGAGAGTGGTAACTATAATAAAGTTTTCAATCCAGATTTTTTTGCTATGAATTGTACTTTATCTTTTAATAGTGGCTGTCAGATTAATAAGCACACTAGAAATAATTTATTAAACATATTATCTATAGAATCCAAAGATGTTAATTTTCCCATGGTAGATAACTCCTTAGACCTTTATATAGTAAATAAGATTTATAATTCTGCGGTATATAAAATTAATAATGATGCAATATTTACTTTATGGACAAATAGTGCTTTACCTTTAGTTAGTGCAGAGATATTAAACAGCGAAAAACTCATGAAACTAATGAGCGAAGGAGATATTTATTACTGGAAGTCTTCAATTCCAACTGTTTTGATTACATTAAAAAGAGATTCAGTAGTAAGCCCATTGAACACAGATTATGCATATAATGGTATGCTTGCTAATGGATCAAAAAATATTGATAAAATTGAAATTGATAATGGTTTAATTAAAAACAAATTGATATTTGGTATGCCAGAGTTTGAGGTTGATCATTTAACTGGATTATTCTATTTGTTTATTATTGCCAGGGATCAATTTGATAATAATCTCCTTTCTGATAAATAATTGTTTTGTTGGCAATGTATTATATATGCTAATACTCATTATATTACATGCTACTTTAGTTAAATTAGAGCAATAAAGTAAGTTGGGAATTTGATATACAATAAAATAGGTTTTTATAAATCAAGGTGTTAATGGTATTATATATGAAAAAAATATTAAAAAGAATTAAGCGTAGGCATATAAAACAGCTTATAATTTATGGTATTGTAGGTGTTGTAGCTTTAATTGTGCAAATGATATTGTACCTGGTGCTTTGTAGGTTACATCTAAATCCGCTGTATGCAAATCTGATCGGTGCAGGTGCAGGTATGGTGGTTGCTTATAAGGGTCATGTAAGATATACTTTTGAGAAGAATCATAAATTTTCAAAATCTGAATTTGCCAAGTATGTTATAACTGCATTAATAGGAATAGCATTTAATTCAACTGGTATTTACTTATTAGTTCAAGTATTAAAATATCATAGTGATATAGGAGTAATACCGGTAATGTTAACTCCGCTTTTAACATTTGTTATCAATAAATTCTGGTCATTTAGATGAATAAAAATGATTCATAAAAAAAGGTGTTACGATTTGTAACACCTTTTTTACTAAGTTAGCTCTGGACTTATTTCTTTTTCTTAGCTTTACCAGCAACAGCTTCTTTCAAAGCCTTGCCAGCTTTAAATTTCGGAGTTGTTGTAGCGGGAATCTTAATTTCTTTACCAGTTTTTGGGTTACGGCCAACACGTGCAGCACGTGCAGCTGTAGAGAAAGATCCAAAACCGATTAATGTAACTGAATCACCAGATTTTAAAGCACTAGTTACAGCTTTGATAAATGAATCAACTGCAACACCAGCTTTAACTCTGGATACGTCTGCATCTTTAGCAATAATTTCTACTAATTGAGCTTTATTCATATTAAACTCCATAAAATTTAAGGGAATCAAGTAATAAATCCATTGTATTTCAATCACACAATAAAGTGGTCATGTCAAACATTAGGTTTATGAATAGTTTCTAAAAGGCGCTATCCCAAGACATATTTATATCAAATATCTCCAGCGTTGTCAATTGTTTTTCAGTCTTTTTCACTGAATAATTTATAAATTACTGATGTTATTGAGAATTATTTTTTTAAAAATGCTTAAAAAATCTGGTAAATTTTACTAAAAACTTGTAATTCTAAGTGTTAATCACTAAAAATAACAAATATAAAAAATTTTTCAATCATGGGGCTGTTGAATTCTGAAATTTCACTAATTTTATGAGCCAAAAATCCGAATGCTCTTAAAAATTAAGAATTTTTTAAGAAATCTAGCCCAAACCTTTCATGTTTTTGCCATTTTTACTGTTGAAATCCGAAATTTGGCATCTTTCGGATACAATTATCCTATGTCAGGTGTAAATCTGGTATGTTTAATGTAACCAATCTCTTCAAGTTAAAGC
>JBKDHQ010000022.1:0-9485 GCA_046336365.1 Neisseriaceae bacterium | reverse complement strand
AAATAATAGGGATTGGGCTAGTATACTTTATGAAAATTTACTTAAATTTAACAAAAAATCAGATTTTAAAAAATTTTAGCTTAGAAAATTTAGTATATTTTTGTAATTAGAAGATTATAACCTATATTGCAGAAGTTTCACCTTGGGAATCTCGACAGTTTAAAATTGATCAGGATTTTTACCCAATAAGCCACGCTTCCGGGGGTAGGCCAGATTTAATTTTTGAATTCCTAGATATGGTTTTAGTTGTTGAAGTAACCTTAACCTCTTCATCCAGGCAAGAGGCTGCTGAAGGCGAACCTGTTAGAAGGCATGTGGCAAAATATGCCGAAGAGTATTTATTAACAGGTAAAGATGTATTTGGGTTATTTATTGCTATAAACATTGATACTAATACAGCAAATACGTTTAGGCTTGGTGAATGGTATATGAAAGACGATAGAAAAATCAATTTGCATATAGTACCAGTTTGTTTAGAAGACTTTGGTTATTTATTTTCCCGATTTGCTCATACTCCATCACCATTCATTACTAGAATTAAGGATTTTCTAGTGAGATGCAGAATGGAAAATAATAGAGACGCACCAGACTGGAAAAAATTTATCTCTCAATTAATTCATCGTTTTTAATTAAGTTTTACAAGCAAAATTTGTAAAAGATTTAATTAAACTTATATTTTTTAAATTATAAGTGCAAAACTAATTTTTATAATTTAGTTTAAATTCACGAAAATGCTTGACTTAGATGGTTGCGGGGGCTGGATTTGAACCAACGACCTTCGGGTTATGAGCCCGACGAGCTACCAAGCTGCTCCACCCCGCGATTGATTAGGCATAGATTATATCACTAACTTTGGTATAATGTCAAATAAAGTCAAGCTTTTTTAAAAGGATGGTCTAAAATGAATTATATATTAGTTATGACAACAACACCGGATTATATATCTGCAAGGGAAATTGCAAAACATATCGTCTCTAAGAAATTATGTGCTTGTGTAAATATTATTCCAACCTGCTTATCAATATTTGAATGGAATGATGAAATTCAAGAAAATAATGAAGTTATTATGTTAATAAAAACTATGGAAACAAGATTTGATGAATTGGTTATAGAAATTAAAAAGCCACACACATACGATCTCCCAGAAATAATAAAAATTAATATATCTGATGGAGATAATGATTACTTAAGATGGATACAAGATAAGGTTAAAATAAATATGTGATGGCGGAAGCTGTGAGATTCGAACTCACGGAGGGCTCGCACCCTCGACGGTTTTCAAGACCGTTGCATTCAACCGCTCTGCCAAGCTTCCACGCTAATTAAGGAAGTAATTGTATATCATTTCTAATAAAAATGCAAATTTTATTAAATTTATAATTTATTTACACATATTAGTGGTAATGTGTATAAATTTTATTATAACAGTCGCTTTTGTCTTCAATTTTGGTGTAAAATACACACTGTTGTTTTTATTTTTTAAAGTTAAGGTGCAAAATGTCTACTTCAAGTAATAATGCGGTATTCGAAAAAGTAAAATTAGATTTATCAGTGAAACTAGATAAAACATCTTTCGATAATATGTGCAAAAAATATGAGAATGTTTTTCCAGATGATTACTTAAATAGTTATATTCCAACAGAGATTGCAAATGATATGATTATGATCGATGGATTGTCTGAAGATAAACCATATGCGATAGAATTAAATAAAGGCATAAATAGAGAGCCTAATGTATGGCAAATTAAATTATTTAAATTTAATTCACCTGTTAGCTTGTCAAAAGCTCTACCTATAGTGGAAAATTTTGGAGTTCAATTATTAGATGAACACCTTAGGAAAATAAACCTCAGCAATGGTAATACTATATATGTCTGTGATTTTGGAATACAAGTAGATGATAATTGTATTGATCAACTAGGAAATGAAATTATCCGAAATAATTTAAAATATGCGATGATCGAAGTATTTAATGATATAGTTGAGAACGATATCCTCAATAAATTGATCTTACGAGCAGGATTAAATGCCCATCAAGTTACTATGTTACGTAGTATTGCTCATTATATTGCTCAAGGAGCATTACCTTTTTCAAAAGAGACTTTAAAAGAATGTTTAACAGAATATCCAAAAATTGCAAATAATCTATTCTTAATGTTTGAAGCAAAGTTTGGCTTACATAATAAGATTATAGAACCAGCAGAAACCTTTAAAAACAATATTATTCGTGAATTACTTGAAGTTAATAATATAAATGATGATAGAGCTTTACGTGCACACTTATCTGTAATAGAGGCAATGGTTAGAACCAATTATTATCAACCAGATAATAATGGAATGATTAAATCTTATATTTCTTTTAAATTAGAATCTGGACAATTGAGCTTTTTACCAAAACCAAAGCCATTATATGAAATATTTGTTTATTCAAAAAGAGTTGAAGGCGTTCACTTAAGAGGTGGTAAGATTGCACGAGGTGGAATTAGATGGTCAGATAGGAAAGATGATTACAGAACAGAAGTTTTAGGATTAGTAAAAGCTCAAATAGTAAAAAACTCTGTAATTGTACCAACCGGATCAAAAGGAGGATTTATTTGTAAATTATTACCTCCAGCAACTGACAGAGATGCATATCTTGCAGAAGGAGTTGCATGTTATAAAATATTTATTTCTGGACTATTAGACATTACTGATAATATGATATCGGGTAAGGTCATAGCACCTAAAAATGTGATTAAGCATGATGAAGATGATCCTTATTTAGTTGTTGCTGCGGATAAAGGAACTGCAACATTTTCAGATTATGCAAATAGTTTATCTTTAGAACGTGGATTCTGGCTTGGTGATGCCTTCGCATCAGGAGGCTCGGCAGGATATGATCATAAAAAAATTGGGATTACGGCAAGAGGTGCATGGGAATCTGCTAAGCGCCACTTTCGTCATTTAGGTAAAGATATTCAAAATGAAGAATTTACTGTTGTTGGTATCGGTGATATGGCTGGCGATGTATTTGGAAACGGGATGCTACTATCAAAGTATATAAAATTAGTAGCAGCGTTTAATCATCAGCATATATTTTTAGATCCGACACCAGATTGCCTTACCTCATATGAGGAACGTAAAAGATTATTCGATTTACCGCGTTCTTCGTGGTCTGATTATGATCCCAAAAAAATTTCTAAAGGTGGTGGTATTTTTGAGCATAGTTTAAAGGTTATACCATTATCAACAGAAATTAAAGAATTATTAAAAGTTGAATCAGATACATTATCACCAAATGAATTAATAAATACCTTACTAAAACTGAATGTAGACATGATTTATAATGGTGGTATTGGAACTTATATTAAATCTAGTACTGAATCTCATGAAACCGTTAAAGACAAGGCAAACGACGCACTCCGTGTAGATGGTATGGAATTAAGGGCAAAAGTTGTTATTGAAGGTGGTAATTTAGGAGCAACTCAGCTAGGTAGAGTTGAATTTGCGAAAAATGGCGGGTCTATTTTTACAGATGCAATTGATAATTCTGCTGGAGTTGATTGTTCTGACCATGAAGTAAATATAAAGATTCTCTTTGCAGACATTATGCATAAAACTGATATGGGCATTGAAGGTCGTAATAAAATTCTAGAATTAATGACTGATGATGTATCTAAACTAGTTTTAAAAGATAATTATTTACAGACACAAATACTTTATTATGCTAATTATCGAGCAAATGAATTATTTACTGTTGATATGAATTTTATTGATAAGTTTGAAAAGCTTGGATATATTGATCGTGCAGTAGAATTTTTACCTAATACACATGAAGTAAATGAGCGTCTTCGTATAGGTACTGGTTTAACCATGCCAGAATTAGCTGTACTACTTGCATATTCTAAAATTAAACTAAATCAAGAGATATTAAAATCCAGTTTAACTCATGATGAAATATTTGATGAGTTATTAATAAATTATTTCCCAAAATATTTACAAGAAAATTATAAAAACTTTATAATGAACCATTATTTGAAAAAGGATATTACTGCAAATCAATTATCAAACTTAATTGTTAATATAATGGGCATTACTTTTATATCCAGATTTGAAGATGAATTTAGAATTGATGTTTCCAAAATTATTCACGCATTTTGGTCTGCATATAAATTATTAGACATCGAGAATATACTAGTCCGTATAGAGAGTCTTGATAATAAGGTAGATGCCAATATTCAAGTACAAATGCTAATACGTGTTAAAAAATCTTTAGAGCGTTTAACACGTTGGATTTTAAGAAACATTAAGACAATTAGTGCAATAAAACAGCTTGTACCAAATTATAAAGATTCTGTATTAACTTTACTTAAAGAGCTTCCAAAAATTTTAAATGCAGAAAATTATCCAGAAACTAAAAAATTAGATACTCTTTTTATAAGTCATAACGTACCAGAAGACTTAGCAAAAATAGTTGCAAGAAGCAGTTCGTACCCACAACTAATTGATATAGCTATCTTGGCTAAAGAGAATGATCATGACTTGGTTTCAGTAGCTAATAATTATTTTTATGCAGGAAGAGTATTGAGACTTGATTGGTTAAGACAAAATCTTATTTTATTACCTGAAAATAATAAATGGCAAGCTTTATCAAGATCAGCTTTATTAGCAGATGGATACAAATTATATAGTATTTTAGTACGCAAAGCTATAAAGTATGCTGCATCTAAGAATGATCCAAAATTTCTTTCAACATGGATTAACAAAGAGCAAGACAATGTAGAACAAATCAATATTATGTTTGATGAGTTACAAACTTATAAAACACTTGATTTGGCAATGCTATCTGCCGTAGTCCGTGAATTATCTGTTATATTTGCAAAATAGGTAATATAAGACTTTGTCAAAATTAACCTTTTCTGACCATTCTAGATTATTCAAAGGATATACATATGTATATCCTGTTTTATCTAGACGTAGCCAAGGGATATCACTAGGAATAAATCTTAATATAAATAATGCTTGTAATTGGCGTTGTGTTTATTGTCAAGTTGATGGACTAATTCGTGGTAAACCAGATATTATTGAACTAGAAAAACTAGAGTATGAGTTAGATTCTATATTAGATGCTATTGTAAATGGTGATTTTCTTACCAATTATGCTCCAAAAGAATTTTGTAGGTTAAATGATATTAGCATCTCTGGTAATGGCGAACCAACACTATCTAAGCAATTTAAGGATGTTGTAGATATCATTGCTAAATTGAGAAAGAAGTATAATTTTACTCAAAACATCAAGTCTGTTTTAATTACTAATGGCAGTGAAATAGAACGTGATGACATTCAGGATGCTCTTAAAATATTAAATAAAAATAATGGTGAAGTATGGTTTAAAATTGACCGCGGTAGCTCAAAAGAAATAGAAACAATTAACCAGGTACATATAACACTAGATAGTATAAAAAAAAGACTTACAATTTGTTGTGGTTTATGTAAGACTTTTATCCAAACTTGCTTATTTAAAATTAATAATTTAGATCCAACACAAGATGAAACAAGAGATTATATAGATTTTATAATTCAGTTTAAACATAAAATTGCTGGAGTTTTTTTATACTCAACAGCAAGAAACCCAATGCTACCTGAAGGTAAAAACATTTCACAAGTAAGTCTAGATTTCTTGACAAATATTGCAAACCAATTAACAGCCCATGGAATAGATGTAAAGTATTATATTTAATAATCTTTTTTCACTAACCATCAAAATTAATTGATATACATTGCTGTCCTAGTCTACCTCTGAAGTAAATCTCAGAATTAACTCATTTATGCTCCAGTAATAATTAAGGGCTTAGCAATCATTAACTTTAGTAATTCAGGATACTCTGCCAAAAATCCAGTAATAATATCAAGATTTTTATTATTATATTCACCAATACCTAGCTTAGACAATATATTATAAAGTATTGGGTTATTAATTTGCGCTTTAATTAACAACAGCTCCTCTTCATCTAATTTACCTTTAACTAATCTACCATCTTCCCCAATAAAAGATAAATAGTTATCTTGCGATTCCATAAATTTATCATCATGTTTAAAAACACGATGAAAAAATATAGTACTTATAATTAATGCACAAAATATGAATGACATAGTGCGATCTTTTGCTGACATACATCCGCACATCAAAATTGGCCTTTGCTCTTTAGGCATAACCGAGATTATAATAATTATTAATGCAAATATCGATCTAGAACTTCCTAAGTTATTAAACCCATTATTGTTAAATAGTTTTAGTAATAATTTTTGTGCATCCTTTATACAGTATCTAAGATTTTTATTAGTAAGAGTATTTGGGTCAAAATTAGCACATATATCTAGAATAGCTGGAAGAGGATGCTCAGTAACATCATTTAATTCGGCAAATATCTCGGTACCTTTTGCACAAGAATTAAGCCATAGTGAACTATGAACAATATTTTTTACATAACAAGCTTCTGCCATAACTTTTTGATGATTTTTATAGATTGTCTGATCATGACCAAAACTTTTTAAAAATCTAACATCAATTACTGTTTTATTGTATGCAAAGATTAGATCAAGTAAGTTTCCAGCATCTTTTTTAGTATGATTATTAAGTTCTCTATATGATCCAGCAGTGTGTATTTCTATTTTATACATCTCCTCTTGCAGCAACTTATTACTAAAATTAAAAACCACACAATTATGGTTAATTCCTATAGTATCTTTATGAGTATCATCAATTATTAATAAATTTGAGTTAACAGATGAATTTGTGTTATACCCCTTTACTAAAAATAATGATTTGATATAACATGTTTCATAGACTTGCTTAACTAATACTTTAGAATTATCATGGACTAATTTTATATCTTGCCGTTCATGTTCTAATGTGTTTTGGTAGCCTATTTCATCATACCTAAATTCATTTTTGCTCCTACTAGAGCTTGGAGATACAGCTATAACTTTTACTTGATCTTCTATAGGGCTATTGATATATATTAAAAAATTTGCAAAAGTCATTTTTAAAAATTTTAAAAATATTTGGTCATGCATCGGATTTTTTTGTATATTCTTAGTTAGGATATCAGCTAATAACTTATTTTTAAATTTGCTATCTATCTTTTTAAAATAAATTAAAATTAAATTACCTAGTTCATCAATCATTTTTTCCAGAGTTTCAGTACTCACCTTAATTAACTGAATATCTATAGCTTGCCTTCTTCCAAATAAAAATCCTATAATTCTGTACTCGACATTAGTACAACATATTTTTGACTTTTCCATAATTCGTTTTTTAGTAATTGCAAAAGAACCATTAACTTCTGTAAAAGTTTGCCCATCTTTAGATTCGCTATATGAAAATCTTTGGCTTACCATTGTATGAGAATTTATAGTAGAGTTCGTAACATTTTGGTAAGTATTACTTAAAGTAGTAGACGGTATTAGTTGATGCATTTGGGTAGTAAAATTAGAAGATTTTCCTTGCATATATAATATAAGAGAGTTTAGCATATTATTTATCATGTTAAATTTTTCATAATTTTCTTCATTTATTGCAAAACTGATATTATTTTTATCTAATACAAACGAACGTAAATATATTAGCAAACTTATTGTGGTTTCTAAATTTATAAAGCTATTGTATGGTGTATCCTTCATCTTTTTAGATAAATAAACAATATAACTAACCGCTCTTTCAAAATCATATATAGTAAATTCACCTTTCGTAATAAAATCTTGCAAATATAAATTGATTGGGTTATAATCCATACCAATATTAATGCAGTCAATAATATCTGAATTAACATTATAAATCACATCATAGGGTATAACAAGAAGCGTTCTAAAAATTTCTTCCTCTATTCCCATATAGTCCTTTTGGATAAAATATCCTCCATTTTGAATGCTATTAGATGGATTAAAAATAAACCATTTCTCCGCAGTTGTAGCATTGTCATTTATATAGTGATTAGCTAATTGATCCTCAATAATATTGATCCCTGCTTTTAATATAATATCTCTAAAGGTTGAACCAGAAATATTATTGTTCTCTGACTGAGAAATATTGTCAAAAAAGCCAGATTTGCTATTATTATCAACAAAATAAATTTCAGGAACTCCAGGGATGTTTTTCATTTCAGAATAAACATCGAGAAATGCATCCAAGATATCAGATTTTATAGAATTGTCAAGTTTAACATCATAATTGTTAAATAAATTAATTACAAAATTTTTGCACCCCATTTCAATTACAGATTTAACTACTAATCTAAACGTTTCTTTGCATCTTTCTAATAAAGACTCACTAGAATCCTTCATATCAACAAAAACTGACACTGGAATACTAGCTATATAACAAACTGCTCTATTTTTAGTAATTGCTGGATGGATAATAGTAGAGAATTGCTTTACTTGTAAGATTTGTTTATCTATTCTATCTCTGTCGCTTTCAGTATAATTATTACCAGAATTAGGCAATTGACTTATATTACGATGATATTGCTTTATTAATTTTTGATCAATCTTTCCTAATTCATGGCTATAAAAAATTACAGGACGATAATTGAACAAAAACTGTTTTAAAGGTGCTCTCCAAAGTAATTGGAATCGATTACAATATAACAAAATAGAATTACTATTATATGCTACCAGTGGCATATAATTGGGGCCATAATAATTGGCTTTCCATAATTTATTATTTAGACATTTAATGTCTTGCTGAGTAATTATTTGATTTTTGCTCTCACTGTGATGGAAAGTTTCTTGATAATATGAGTCTATTACTTCATGATTACACAGAAACTCATATATCTTCCCAGTTACATCTTGCCAAATACACTCTTCTATAGCATCTTCAATTTCTCTTCTTATTTTATTTGATAATAGTTGCGGATTTTTTTGATTATCAAGGCCACATAATAAATTTCTTAACCTTCTGGGTAATCCTTTATTGACAATACTATTACTTGCAAATATTATTAATTCTTCACTAGTTAATTTACAAACAACCCCTGAATTAGTTAATACTGTTTGAAACTCTTTCTTTCCATCTTCCTTGCTCACAGAACTGGAAAAATATCCTTCTCGACCTAATTTATATTTTATAAATTGCTGGATAAGTTTTTTCCCAAGCTTTACTTCTTCTTGTTGATCACTACCCAATAGCGTAGTTATTCTTTCTGAAGTTATATTTTTTATGTCTGCAGTAGGAGAATTCTTTGCAACAGGTGGTTTTCCAATAGAATATACTGGGTTCATATTTAACTCCCTGTACGTTAAACATTGTAAACTAGGATTTTAACAAAACTCAGTAGTAAATAAATATAATTTTAGGGAGTTACTCCTGGATTAAACGATGAAACGCGACAGCATAGTTGTTGACTGAGTAAAGAATTCTTTGAAACTCGTTGTAAATATTTGGTTATAACCTCGTTTGGCGTTCTAAATTTAAGCGTTTTTCTAGGACGATTATTAAGTAAATT
>JBKDHQ010000021.1:0-1558 GCA_046336365.1 Neisseriaceae bacterium | reverse complement strand
TAGCAAGCAGATTGGTGCGAAAATCCGCGCTAAGGTAAAATTTATTAATTAATTCAAATATTTATGCGTGATGTTTTTACGGTTCATAAAACTCATTCATTACTATTAAAAGTTATGATAGCTTAAGTTAACCAGTATTATTACCCAAAAACTAGCTATTTACTAACTAAACTACTCGCTACATTATAATGTGCTGCAATTTTAGCTATTGTTTGATCTCCTCTTAATGCTTCTAACGCTACTTTTGCTTTAAATGCATTGTCATAGCTCGTCTTTTTAACCATTTTTTACTCCATATAAAATAATTAGAATTTTAACCTAATTATTTCTATGACGGTGGATCAAATTTCAGGGAACATTATAATACCCATTTTGCCTTTTTAGTAATCCTATAAAGTATGATAAAATAATGTAAATTTGCTAGCCGCTTCAAAATATTTAGATTGAGGAATATTAAATGAGTTATCAAAATAAATTTATATTCATGGATAAATATAAAGAAATTTTAGAAGATTTAATAGTAATAAGTAATAAAGTTAATAAGAGTATAGTACAATGTATCATTGAAAAGATGCCGTCTTCTCGTCTTATTACGTACGCTTTTAGTTCCGAAATTGGCCAAGATAATTCCCTTTGTCAATTTTTTGATGATAACAATAATTATGATAAAATATTATTTGCTATTCGTGATTTATTATTAGGTATAAACATAACTGAAAATGGTAAATATTGTATTAAAACAAAGGTAATAGCAAAATGTTACCTAAACTATATTATAAAAATATTATTGATTAGCCAGCAGAACGTTGAGGTTTTAGACCCAAACATACGACATATTTCAAGTTCATTATTTAATAAAGGGCTACGCAGTATTACTGCAAATGAGTTTTTATACTTAATATGTTTAAGTCATTTTGCGGATATCATGGCAGCAGATAAAATATTATATTTTAGAGATTATGAAAGCTATATTGATTTTACAAATAAATATACTACAGGACAAAAGAGTGACGTATTAGTTGCCGCATTAATTCATTTATCAAATCATCTTTTTTCAATGTATCAACAGATATCTCCTGAGGTTACTTTACATTTTAATAATATCTTAGATTACAACCTTGAACAACAAAAGAAGCTAGGTTCTGAAAATTTTGCACATTTTTTAGAAAATCTACATTCTAAACATCTCAACAATATATTTGAAAACAACGAAAAATGGCAAAGATCTTATGATAGTGATAATCAATACGGCTCTCCATCTGATAATTCAGTTAAAAAGGAGGTACCCAAAAAACGCAAGAAGTTTTTAGGGATTTTTTAGCTACTGAACATATAATAATAGCGTATTATAGTTATGAAATGCTTTTAATGGAGTTTTCATCATAATATTTGCTGTAGTCTTAAATAAAAAATTTATTTATAATTTAAACCAGAATATAGAAGTCACAGTTTTTTGCAAAAAAATATATAAGGGTAGCAAGCAGAATGGTGCGTAAACATACGCTAAGAGTTCAAAATAACGACCGTTAAATTTAACCAGGTACATTTCCTGAACTTT
>JBKDHQ010000020.1:0-8897 GCA_046336365.1 Neisseriaceae bacterium | reverse complement strand
AATTGGGACGAACTATCAGAGTTATTAAATAAAAAACTGGGCAAGGCTCAAGAGGTAGTGGCAGGTAAGCCATCATATGATTATTTAAGCATGTACAAAATATTATTACTCCAACAGTGGCACAATTTGAGTGATCCAAAGATGGAAGAATCACTAAAGACAAGAATAGACTTCATGTGGTTTACAGGATTTGGGTTGGCTTCAGTTGATTTTGCAGTTCCGGATGAAACAACTATTTGTAGATTTCGTGGCAAGCTGGTAAAGCATAATATTTTAGATAAATTACTCAAACTGGTTAACAGGCAACTGGAACGGCACAATCTAAAAGTTAAAATAACTAACGGTGCTATTTTGGATGCTACATTAATTGAAGCTGCAGTTAACTCCAAAGCCAAGCCTAATGTGATTGTAGAAGACCGTAAAGAAGAGGATAATAATAGCGGTGGAGCTGATGTGAATAAACCAGTTGAGGATCAATTGCCTAAAGTATTAAAGGCCAATCAACAAACTGAGATCGAAATTGATAAAGATGCTAAATGGCTAAAAAAGCGTAATAAAAATGTTTTTGGCTACAAGAATTTTGTGACTACCGATACTACGGATGGATATATTGAGTCAGTTGAAGTAACGCCAGCCAACGTAAGTGAAATTAGGCATTTAGATGCAGCATTATCTACTATTGATAACCATGCAGATATCAAAGTGCTATTTACCGACAAAGGGTATTATAGCCAAGCTAATATTGACTTACTAAAATCTAAAGGTATTGGCAATGGTATTATGAAGAAAGCAACTCGTGGTAAAGCATTGGATAAAAAACAGTTGCATAGAAATAAAAGAATTAGCAAAACCAGGTATATTGTCGAGCGTACCAATGCTACTACATCTTGCAGGTTTCATTTTAAAAAGGCCAAATACATTGGTTTAGCCAGGGTTACTGCTCAAGCTTTACTTGTTGCAACAGCACATAATTTATTAAAAGCGGCGAATAAAATTAATCTTTTAACCGATATACCTAGGATAATTGTATCTATACCCTGCGAAATTGGGTTATTTGCATAAAATAATAGGGATTGGGCTAGTATACTTTATGAAAATTTACTTAAATTTAACAAAAAATCAGATTTTAAAAAATTTTAGCTTAGAAAATTTAGTATATTTTTGTAATTAGAAGGTTATAACCTATATTGCAGAAGTTTCTATTATTGAAGAACAGAATTCTTTCTATCAGAGTTATAGTATTAATGATTTAGTGGTGGTAAAGACAGATATATTGGATAAAGCCACACTCCGCGAGGATTTATTTTGTTTTATTAATGTTTCACATGAAACAAAAGTTACGAAAACCAATTATATGGTTATAAAAACAGCATTAATAAATCATTTAGAAAATTTTGTCCATTGATGGTTGGTTTGAGCATGCCATTCTCAATAGTAATAAATTGCTTATCTTGTGCTAATTGTAGTTGAGATAGAATAGCATTTAATGCTAAACCGGTTCTTTCCGTGAATAAAGTTATAGGTACTCCATTAATTAATCTAAAAGCATTCATTGCAAATTCAAAGGGAAGAGATTTAGTGTCAATTGTTTTATTTTCTACAATATGTGTGTTTTGAATTACTGCATCCATATAATGCTTAGGATGTTTTTGTCGTGCTTGACGGATGACCTTATTCGGGAAACTTATTTTTGAATGTGCTCCAGCTCCAATACCAATATAATCACCAAAAAACCAATAATTTAAATTATGTTGTGAAAAATGCTTATTTCTTGCAAAAGCTGATGTTTCATATCTATTAAAATTATTTTCTTGTAATTTATTGATAATTATATCTTGCATTGTGTAACATAGATCATTATCTGGCAAGCCACTTGGAGTATTATTATAAAAGTAAGTGTTTGGCTCAATGGTAAGGTTATAACATGAGATATGCTGTGGACTAAGTGATATAGCTTGTGTTATGTCATCCAATGCTTCATCCACTGTTTGGTTGGGCAAGCCATAAATGATATCTAAATTAATATTATTAAAAATAGATTTTGCAAGATTTATTGCTTCTATTGCCTCATTGCTATCGTGTATTCTACCAAGTATTTTTAAATGTTTATCATTAAAAGATTGAATACCAAAGGAAATGCGATTAACTCCGGCTAGTTTATAATCTTTTATATATTGGGTTTCTACTGTACCTGGATTAATTTCCATAGTAATCTCAGCAAAAGGTGATAAAGCTATTCTACTCCTAATGCCGTCTAATAATTTATTTATGGAGTCTCCACTAAATAAACTTGGAGTACCGCCACCAATAAAAATAGTTTGTATCCTCCGTCCCCAAATTTCAGGTAATGTTAATTCTAGGTCTGTAAGTAAACATTCAATATATTGATTTTCTGGTAACTCTGATCTTTTTTTGTGTGAATTAAAATCACAATAAGGACACTTCTTTATACACCAAGGTATATGAATATAAAGACTAAGAGGAGGTAGTTGTTTTAATTGTAATGAATTATTTGAAATTTGCATAAATTTATTCACCTGATATAAGGTGTTTATTATATCATTTTATAAATTATCATATATAGTATACGGTATAATATAGTACGTTAAATTGTTGAGGATAGTGATTAATGATCCCTGTAATTATATCTGGAGGTTCTGGATCTAGACTATGGCCAGTATCGCGACAAACAGAACCAAAACCATTTTTGAAGCTATATGATGGCGAAAGCTTATTACAAAAAACTTTTGCGCGAGCAAGAGATATTGCAAATGTAAGCAATATCTTAACAGTTACTAATGAAAAAATTCATTTTAGAATGCAAGATGAATACCAACAAATTAATAAAAGTGATGTAAAGTGTGATTTTATTTTAGAGCCATTTGGTAAAAATACTGCTCCAGCAATAGCTAACGCATGTTTATTTGCTAAAAAATATTTTAATGAAGATGAAATTCTACTGATATTGCCGGCAGACCATCTAATTACTGACTATTTAGGTTTTCAAGAAGCGGTTAATCAAGCAACCTTAATGGCACAAGAAGGTTATATTGCATTATTTGGTATTACTCCACAGTATCCTGAAACTGGTTATGGATATATAGAAGCAGATAAAGATAGCCCCATAAACAATGGTTATAAAATAAAACGTTTTGTAGAAAAACCACAAGCTGATGTTGCACAAAAGTATTTGGATTCTGGGAACTATCTTTGGAATTCTGGCATGTTTTGTGGTAAAGTAAGTGTATTCTTATCTGAGCTGGAGTTATATGCAAAACAGCTTTTGTCTAATTGTGAGAAAACGTTAGAGCAATCTGAAATAGATACAATTCGTGGTAATAAAATACTGCATTTAAATAGCGGGTTATTTGAAAAAGTTGAAAATATTTCAATTGATTATGCTTTATTCGAAAAAAGCGCACGTAGTGTGGTTGTTCCATGCTCAATTGGATGGTCTGATATTGGCTCATGGTTATCAATTTTTCAAACGCTACCTAAAGATAATGAGAATAACTCTGTTATTGGAGAAAGTATATTACATAATACAAAAAATTGTTTAGTTTATTCTACTAATAGAATTGTTGCTGGAGTTGATATTGATAGTTTAGTAATTATTGATACACCAGATGCGGTATTAGTTGCAGATAGAAATTTATCGCAAAATGTTAAGCATATATTTGAGAGGCTAAAACTGATGGAACACAAGACGGCTGAGTTACATCTAACCGCGCATCGGCCGTGGGGGACGTATACGGTTCTTGAAGAGGGAGTATCCTATAAAATAAAAAGAATAGAAGTAAAACCAGGTGCAACATTATCGCTTCAATCACATAAATATAGGAGCGAACATTGGATTGTTGTTAATGGAATAGCAACAGTTACTAATGGTGATAAAATAATTGAATTAAAAGCGAATGAATCAACCTATATCCCATCTGAAACCAAGCATAGATTAGCTAATAATCATGAAGCAAATTTAGTCTTAATTGAAGTACAATGTGGTTCTTACCTAGGTGAAGATGATATTGTGCGCTATGAAGATAAATATGGTAGAGTAGAATAAAGATGAGTCTTAAAGTATGGGAAAGAGTTAGTTATTTTATTGCAATGTATTCATATTTTGCAAATATTATGTAATAATCTGAATCTTGATATAATTAAATATAAATATCCTTAAAGGTGTAATATGAAACATTTAAATAAACATATCCATGAAATTGATACTCAAATTGAAGAGCTGATTGAAAAAGAAAAATTGCGTCAAGAAGAACATATAGAGCTGATTGCTTCTGAAAATTATGTTTCAAAAGCAGTAATGGAAGCGCAAGGTTCAATCCTGACTAATAAATATGCAGAAGGATATCCGCAAAAGCGCTATTATGGTGGATGCGAGTATGTTGATCAAATTGAGCAGTTAGCAATTGATAGGGTTAGGCAATTATTTAATGCAGAATATGCTAATGTTCAGCCACATTCAGGTTCTCAAGCCAACCAGGCAGTTTATTTCGCTGTATTAAAACCTGGAGATACTGTTCTTGGTATGTCATTAAATGAGGGAGGGCATTTAACTCATGGTTCTCCAATTAATTTATCGGGCAAACTGTTTAATTTTGTAAGCTATGGTCTTGACGAAAAAGAAGAATTAGATTATAATAGGTTAGAACAATTAGCAATAGAGCATAAGCCAAAGCTAATTGTTGCAGGTGCTTCTGCTTACTCACTTGAAATTGATTTTAAGAGATTTAGAGAAGTTGCAGATAAAGTAGGTGCTTTATTGATGGTTGATATGGCGCATTATGCTGGGTTAATTGCTGCAGGATTGTATCCAACGCCTATACCATATGCTGATTTTGTGACATCTACAACCCATAAAACATTACGTGGGCCACGTGGAGGCATTATATTAGCTAAAGCTCAACATGAAAAATTAATTAACTCCTCAATTTTTCCAGGTCTTCAAGGTGGTCCTTTAGAGCACGTGATTGCAGCCAAGGCAGTGGCTTTTAATGAAGCATTACAACCAGAGTTTAAGTTATATCAACAACAAGTTAAGAAAAATGCTGTGGCTTTAGCAAATAGCTTAATTAATCGTGGGCTTCATATTGTATCTGGTAGAACAGAATCACACTTAATGTTAGTAGATTTAAGAAGCAAAAATATTACAGGAAAAGCTGCTGAAGAGTTATTAGGTAGTGTTAATATAACAGTTAATAAAAATTCTATTCCCAACGATCCTGAAAAACCGTTTGTTACTAGTGGTGTAAGACTAGGCACGCCAGCAATTACGACGCGCGGATTTATTGAAAGTGATTGTGTAGAACTAGGAAGTATGATTGCAGATTTATTAGAAAATCCAAATGATGCAAATATGATTAATTCAGTAAGACAAAGAGCAATTAACTTATGTTCTCGTTATGTAGTTTATAAATAGTAATTGTTGGAAGTTACAATGGACTTTATAAAGCCATTAGGATTAAAAAGAAACAAACTTGTTATTGGCACTACAGGGGATTATCGGCCATTTAGTTATCTAGACCCTTCAATTAATAAGTTAGTAGGGTTTGATATTGAGTTGATAACTTTTTTATGTGAGAATATTGAATTGAGCTACTCCTTTATTAATACAACCTGGAGTACTTTTGAAGATGAATTAGACTGTGGCAAGTTTGATATAGCTGTTGGAGGGATATCATTAACAAGTTCGCGTAGAGAGCGATTTCTTATTTCAAGTCCACTTTTATGTGACGGTAAAATTCCAATTGTACATGTTGATAATAAAAATAAATTTAATGATATTAAAAGTATAGATAAACCAGATGTAACAGTTATTGTAAATTCTGGAGGAACTAATGAAAAATTTGCATATCAACATATAAAACTTGCAAAGATAGTTGTTTTTGATGATAATAATCTAATCTTTGAACAAATTGCAACTAAAAAAGCAGATGTGATGATTACTGATGGTATTGAAGCACTGTATCAGCAAAAAATTAATGACTATTTATATGCTGTAAACCCACAGAATATGTTAACGAACGAAAAGTATGGTTTTTTGTTTGCAAAAAATAATTATGAGTTAAGAGACCTTATTAATGCCCAATTAGATATTATAAAAAAGACTGATAAATATAAAGCCATGCACAATCATTTCTTTAATAAATAAAGCAATCAATTTTCAATTTCAAATAATAAGTTTAACAATATAGTTTTAGTAGAAGCTGCGTTTAATTAAACACTAGTTATTTAGGATTAATAATATGGATGAGTATATTGGATTACATAAAAACCAGCTAGATACGCCAGTATTAATAATAGATAAATTAAAATTAATCACTAACCTGAGAACTATGGAATATTTAGCTAATGAAAAAAATGTAAAGGTACGGCCACATGCAAAAACGCATAAGTGTACTAAGCTTGCTAAATTACAGCTTGAATATGGTGCAATTGGAATATGTGTTACCAAAATATCAGAAGCAGAAGCTATGGTAAAAGCTGGAATTAAAGGAATATTAATTACTTCACCTGTTGTTACAAACAATAAAATTACTAAACTTGTTGAATTAGTAAAACTTGCTCCAGATACAATGGTTGTTATTGATAATATTGATAACGCAAATAATTTAAATGAATGTTTCAAAAATGCGGATATTAAATTAAATGTTTTATTGGACATAGATGCAGGAATTGGTAGAACTGGAGTAAAAGGTTCTGATGCAATTAATTTAGCACAGTTAATAAATAAATTAACACATTTAAATATTGTTGGAATACAATGTTATGCCGGACATTTACAACATATCCAGCACCTAGAAGAGCGTAGACAATTATCACATTTAATTCTTAGTCAAGCAGGTAAAATTATGCAAGAGCTAGTTAGCCTTGGATTTGGTTGTAAGATTCAAACAGGAAGTGGAACTGGTACGTTTAGTGTTGATGCTGAATTACCATGTATCACTGAAATACAACCAGGCTCTTACTGTGTTATGGATCAAGAATATAGTGATATTGAATATAAAGAAAGTAAGTTTCTTCCAGCAATGACTATGCTTACAACTGTAATTAGTGCAAATCATGATACACATGTTACGGTTGATGCTGGAACAAAGGCATTATATAAGGTGGCAACCAAGCCATATATTATTAGCCATCCTGGTTTGGCTTATGATTGGGATTATTTTGGGGACGAACATGGCAAAGTGTTTCCTACGAATGTCCATAATCTGTTACCTAAACTTGGTGAACAAGTAGAGTTACTTGTTGCACATTGTGATCCTACTATTAATTTATTTGATCATTTTTACATCACTGAAAATGATATTGTTATTGATAGATGGGATATTGATCTTCGCGGGTGTTGCAGATAGTATATGCAACAATCATTTCGTTCATAGCAAAACTTTAAACGGAACTTGACTTTAATTTTGCTAAAATTTGTAAATTACATCCATATATACTCAACTCAAACAAATTAATTGGTAAGATCTACATGTTAATTTTTTCCATGTATTTTATCAAATTCGTCAATTTTGTTGAAGATTTAATTTGTCCACCCCTAGTTCTAATTTCCTGTATTATTGATTGAAGTATTATTGACAATTGTTTTATTTTTAGTTCTTTAGGTAAATAGCTAAAGCATGAATTATCATCTGCATAAAAAAGTTGCTTGTAGGTTTGATATAACTTTTGATATATAGCATCACCTGATATAATGAAACTTTTTAATATAATTCTTTGTTTTTTAGTGTTTTCCAAATCAATTTGTTCTAATTGTTCAAGATCTAACGTCACATTATTTAAGGTTGTCTCTTTAAAAGAAAGGTTAGTTAAATCTATTCCTGTTAAATCTACTTTTTCACATATAGAATATTTTAAAAAACTGCTTTTGATAGTATTGCCAGTTTGTTGAGCTTTTTTATACCATTCAATTGCTAAAGTTAAATTATAATTAGGATTACCATATACATCTCCTTGGCTATATAAATTAACTAATATTAACATCGCATCAACATTTCCAGCATTTGCCGCTTTTTCATACAACTTTACTGCTTCTTCTTTGCCCTTGGACCTGCTTAACCTGTATTCATTACAACATAAATCTGCAACTTTTATCATAGCTGTAGTATTTCCAGCATCTATAGCCCTTTTATACCATGCTAAACCTTCATATAGATGGTCACCATATTTAATATAACAGTCGCCAAGCTTAATCATTGAGCTTGTATCTCCAAAAAAAGCATATTCTTCATTAACTTTAATCTCAGTGATTAAATTAGGTATAACGCTACCTTCCCCTTCACGAATATTCAAAGCTTCTTCACTGCTAATATCAGCAACTTTTTGATACCAACGGTTTAGTCTAACTTTACCACCATCCATGCAGTGACGATCACTTCGATGATAGCTAATTATGTTACGTATGGCTGATATGTCACCAGTATCTGCAGCTTTCTGGTACCAAAATATCGATTCACGCTTGTTTATAGAGTTTCTTCGTGAATAGATAATTCCCAGATCTTTCATGGCATTGATATCTCCATTTAATGCGGATAATTTATGTTTATTAATTTGTGGACGGGACGATCTAAATCCTGGAAATTTATTATATAATTCTGTTAATTTACTTTTAGCGCAAGCATTTTTCATACCTCCTGCACGTTCATACCATTCAATAGCTTTTTCTATATCTTGCTGCTGATACAAATCAGCCAAATTGATCATGGCATTTTTATTGCCTGCAAGTGCAGATTTTCTATTATGTATAATTAACGTCAATATGACCACCTAAAAATATTCATAGTGACCATAAAAATTCGATCTCTTAAAGCCTAAATTTTTATTTTCTAAAAGTGGTCAAGTTAAGCCATTTTCTTACCCCCTTTTCTTTTTTCTGTCCA
>JBKDHQ010000019.1:0-11295 GCA_046336365.1 Neisseriaceae bacterium | reverse complement strand
TCACCGTAAGTATAAGCCAACTCTATGTTTTAATGTTAAATTTTTAATGATCTAATTATATTTTGTCAGGTAGTAAGAGGTTATTCTATGGATTTAGCATTATCCAACTAGATTATTCATATTCAATATTGGTAGTAAGATTGCAATAACAATTAACAATACCACCCCACCCATTACTAAGATTAGCAATGGCTCTAGAATACCAGTTAATAGTTGGCTTCTATGACTTAATTCTAATTCTTGATGAGAGCCAGCTTGTGATAATAGCATATCTAAATTACCTGACTTTTCACCACTCGCAATTAGGTGGATTACAACTGGGGGAAAGGCATTCTCTTTTCTCAATGCTATTGCTAATGGCACACCTTCTTGAACTGCTTTTAAGGCGCGATCAACTGCGTTTTTCATCATATAATTACTTAAAGTATCTCGACCTGCTTCAAGTGCAGCAATCATAGGCACTCCACTTGCTAACAATAGAGACAAGGTATGAGTAAATCTAGCAACATCAATATTTATCAACAATTTACCCATAATAGGTAACTCTAGCAGCTTTTTATGGAATCTTAGTTTAAATTCATGTTTTTTCAACATTCTATTAACAGCTATAATTACAATTATTATAAATAGCACGATATATAATCCATAATTTCTTAAGCCATCACTAGTTGCAATTAATATTTTAGTTAATGTTGGTAATTCTTGTTTGGAGGATTGAAATACTTTAACAATCTGAGGAACAACATAAACTAATAATGCAACAATCATTAACGAAGCAACTATGGTCACAATTATTGGATATAATAGCGCCATCATAATTTTACTGGTCAATTCACGAGTTCTATCACTATATTCAGCTAATTTGGTCATTACACCTGCCAAATTACCAGATTGTTCTCCAGCATGAATTAAACTACAATAAACAACCGGAAATACTTTGGGGAATAATCGCATTGATGAGGCTAAAGATCTACCACCTAATACCTCTTCTCTTACTCCCATCATTATTGATTTTTGTACTGGATTTTCTAATTGATCAATTAAAGCATTAAGTGATTGCTCAACTGATAAACCAGAATTTAATAAAATAGCAAATTGTCGTGTTATTAAAGAAAGTTCTAGAGAGGAAATTGGCTTTCTAAATGAAGAGAATGACTTGCTTTTTTGTTTTTCATCTTTCCCTGTACTAATATGGGAAACAATAAGGCCTTGAGCACGCAATAGCTGCCGAGCACCCCTAGGAGAATCGGCCTGTATTACTCCGCCAGATTGCTTTCCCTTTTGATCGATTGCTTTATAATTAAAGGTAGCCATTCTTACTCTTTTGTAACTGCGGCAACTTCCTCTATTGAAGTTTTGCCGTCTATAATATAGCGAATTGCATCCATACGCAAAGTCTTCATACCTAAATGCTTAATTGCATATTTTTCAATTTCATTTTCTCCTGCATCAGTATGAATTAGCCTCTGTATCTCTTCATCTACTACTAATAATTCATGTATTCCAGATCTGCCTTTATACCCGGTATGGCTACATAATTCACAGCCAGATGCTGTATAAACAGTAGTTCCTGCAGGAATTTCATATAACTTTAAAGTCTCATCATCGACAAACTTATTTTCAACTTTACAATTTTGGCATAACAATCTTATTAAACGCTGAGCTAATACTCCAATTAAAGTTGAGGAGAGTAAAAATGATTCAACTCCCATGTCAATCAAACGCGTAACAGATGATGCAGCGTTATTCGTATGTAATGTTGCAAGCACTAGATGACCAGTTAAACTTGCCTGAACTGCAATTTCAGCAGTCTCCAAGTCACGAATCTCACCAATCATTACCACATCTGGATCTTGACGTAATATTGAACGTAAAGCTCTAGCAAAAGTCATGTCTATTTTAGCATTTACCTGAGTTTGACTAATACCTGATATGTCATACTCCACAGGATCTTCTACTGTCATTATATTTAATGATGTAGAATCAAGTCTTGCTAAACCTGCATATAAAGTTGTTGATTTTCCAGAACCAGTCGGGCCTGTAACTAGAAATATCCCATGCGGATTATGAATAATTTCATCGATAGTTTTAACTGTAGACTCACGCATACCAAGCACTTCTAGCTGTAAACGTTCTTTATTTTTATCTAAAAGACGCATCACAATTCGTTCACCATGACCAGTTGGAATGGTAGATACCCGTAAATCTACTTCACGACCAGCAAGACGTAATCCAATACGGCCATCTTGTGGTAACCTTTTTTCTGCAATATCTAATTGTGCCATTATCTTAACTCTAGATACTAATGCAGCATGAAGGCCTGGGTTTAGGTCTACAACATTATGCAAAACTCCATCTCTACGAAATCTTACCACTGATTTTTTTTCATAAGCATCAAGATGGATATCAGATGCATCTTCTTTTACCGCCTGAGTTAAAAACGCATTCATAATTCGAATAACTGGAGCATCATTGTCTGTTTCAAGTAAATCAGCAGAACGAGGAAGATTATGAATTAAAGCTGAAATATCTATATCTTCCTGTACATCATCTACAATTGCTGCAGCATTTGAGTTAGAATATGCTTCTGATAACAATGTATCAAAATATTTACCGTCAATTTTAGTTATCTTAATTGGTTGGTCTAGCTTTCTTTTGATTTCTGATACAACTGCTGGTTCCAATTCATCAATAATAGCTAATAATACCACATCATCTTCCACACCATAAATACATATTTTATGGTTTTTGGCAAATGAATATGGTATTCGCCTAGAATACCTATTTGGGATAAATTTTATAGCTTCCATCTTTTAATTAGCCGGAGAAAGGACTGTATCATTACTATCTAGCGCCTTGCCCCTTCCACGAGGTATTATTTTTGGAGTTACCGTATTATTAGTAGAATTACTTTTTATTTGGCTAGAACGCATATCAACAATTGGCGTTATAACTTGATTATTTGGTTGCGCCGGAATATTTTCTTTTGCATATGGAACCTGATTATCTAATGTAACCGGATCAATCTTAGGTAATAACAAGTTTCCTTTTGCTTGGACTGCATTTTGCTGATCTATAATATATTTGTATCTATTATTTGTTAGCGCTTTATATCCATCTGCATTCTTGATAATGACAGGCCTTAAGAATAAAACTAAATTTGTCTTAACATGAGAACGACTTTGCCAACTAAACAACCACCCTAAATATGGAATATCGCTTAAAAGTGGAATTCCTCTTCTAACTACTGCTAACTCATCTCTAGTCATTCCCCCAATTGCAATGATTTGACCATCATCTACAAGTAGTGTACTTCTCATATTTCTTTTCAAAAATGAAGGCCCTGAATCTAAATTTGATGTACCAGGTTCAACTTGCGAGTCTTCTTGGTATATGTCTAACTGAATTGCTCCACTTTGTGTTATTAAAGGTTTGACCTGTAAAACTGTACCCACATCTGTTCTAGTATAAGTATTAAACAGCTGTCCAGCTTGAGCTGCAGTATTTTGATAAGATCCATTCGGTATTCCAATATTCTGGCCAACCATTATTTTCGCTTCTTCATTATCTAAGGTAATTAATGTAGGCCTGGATAAAACATTACCCATATTATTAGCTGACAACATATCAGCTAATGCACCAATGCTTGGGATTGTTTGTCCACCGACAGTAACTGTACCGGTAACCAATCCAATCATCATTTCATTAGGCAAAGCAGCAAGCCCGGCTGCAGCTCCAACTCCAGCTCCAGCTCCTTGTTGACCCGCATTACCTGCTCCAGATAGAGCCCCCCCTATTGCTGTACCCACACTAGATAAAGAGGAGTTCCCGTTAGCGTAATTTCCTATACCTACAGCTCCAATTTGATTATTAGCAGCACCTACAGCCCATTGTATACCAAAAGTTCCAGAAGTATTAGCATTTATATCAGCAATCAATGCCTCAATCATAATTTGGGCCCTACGTACATCTAACATATCAATAATCATTCGAAGATTTCTGTATACAGATTCAGGCGCCTGAATAATTAACGCATTTATCGTAGGCTCTGCCTGAATAAATATTTTAGGTTGATCTTTAGCTCCAGCTTGCCCACCACTAGCAGCCCCTCGATTAGAAGTACTACTCGGGGTAGATGGTCTATTACTTGCACTACTAGTACCAGAAAAAGCAGACCCACCGCCTCCACCACCAGAACCAGTAGTGGCAAAGGTTGAGGTTGGCTCGCTAGTAAACTTAGCTAATGTAGAACTTGCGGTTATATCTGGGTTTTCCTGATTATAGGCAACAACACGCAGTACATCAGCAATATGTGCAGCATCTGCATTTCGCAAATATACTACATGTAGATTATTATTTGATCCTGATATATTTCTATCTAACTGTAACGCTAAATTTTTTATTTCTTGCATGCGTTGTTTAACTGTAGAATATATAATTAGTGAGTTTGATGCAGAGTCTACAGTTACTGTAACCGCAGGTCCATCAACATTACCACCTCCACTAGCGCCACCTCCAGGTCCACCACCATTTTGTAAATATGATTGTAATAACTGGCCAACATCAGCGGCAACTGCATACCTCATCTGCACAATAATTGGGTCTGACCTAACTTGAGTCGTTGCACTTAATTTATTAATTATCTTTGAAATTCTATTAATATTTGAAGCATAATCTGTCACAATTACTGCATTACTATTTGGATATGCTGATATTGAATTATTTGGCGCAATTAAAGGACGAAGTGAATTAACTAATTGTGTTGCAGAACCATGCTGAATTATAAATATTTTTGTGACAATCTGATCACCAATCTGACCATTTACATTCGCACTTTGAGATAAGGTTTTCATACCATAAGTTTTAGCATCAGTTTCAGGTAAAACTTTAATTACACCATCACCTTCAACTACGGCAAACCCTTGCATTCTCAAAGCAGTCTCAAGCACTTTATAGCTATCGGCTTTTGCAATCGGCTTATCTGATACTATTGTAACTGTCCCTTTTACTCGAGGATCTATTACAAAGTTCTTTCCAGAAAGCTGACTGATCGCTTTAATAGTTGATTGAATGTCAGAGTTCTCAAAATTTAATACAACCATATTAGGATTCAATTCGCTAGAACTACTTGAAGCGGAATTACTTTGTATTTTATTAATCCCTGGCTTATTAACTCCAGAAGAGCTATTACCTAACTTAGGTTGTGCTGCACTTGCTTTACCTGGGGTTTGCATGGTTGACTTACTTTGTGTTTCCATTTTTGAGTTAGCCAGCTCTTGAGTAACCCTAGCCAAAGCTATATCAAAACTTGACATTGCAAATAAGATCACTAATATTTTATTTATTTTCAAATATCTCATATTTATACTTTACTCTAATAAAATTAACTATTTTATGGATTACTTCCACTAACATTACTACTTTCTGTATTTCTGTGTTGAAATTCTTCAATCATTTTACGTCTTTTTTCAGCAAAATCATTCGTTTGTGAATTTTGTGTATTCTGCTGTTGTGTGTTATTATCCCTATTCGGAGCTGTTTGAACATATGGTGTTTGCCTATAACTTTGGGATGTTGGTTGTTGATTATTTGGAAAGCCACTATATCTATCATTAGAGTTATTTTGTATCGGTTGTGCTTGAGCATAATCTCCTCGTGAAAGATTAACATCTGCATCAACACTATTTTCAGCAATAACAATACCACTAGCAGAAATCGACTTCAGTGTGGCTGTACCACCGATAGCATCCCCAATCTTGGCAATATATGATTTATTATTATATTCATAAAATGCTATACTATTTTTTGGAGTATTATAATACAAACCTGTTAATTTAATCTGAGATGCTATTGCAGGTTTTTCTTGTACAGGCGGACCAAGCACTACCCCGAAAGGAGACCGATTTACAAGAAATTTTCCACTATTTTCAAAAATATTAACATCTGCTTTTTCAATATATATATCAGAGGTTGATGGTGAAAAAACCCACCAAACAAACTTTGCAAGTAACACTGCAGAATAGAAAATTACAAGAAAAGTAAATATCTTACTTGCTAAACTGATTAATAGATTTACATGTTTTAAAATCATTATTTATTACAATATAACATTTAATTTTTTCAACATAACACCAATTACTTGGTAAACAACTTAATAATTTATATATCTAACAGTAATTTAGGTAACGGCTTCAAACACGCTATAGCACAGTAACTTTTATGAATCATATTAATATAAATTCTTTAAAATAAACTATAAATGATAATCTACTCTAGAAGATATAGCATTATTATATACTATTGTGAATAATAAGTAATGATATTATTTTAATATAATATAAGGCAAGTATATATTTGAGATTTTAGCCACCAAATCAAGAAGTTTCTGACCTCAAATTTTCAATTTAGAAATTAAGTGCAAATAGTTCACTTATTGTTAGAATATGAATAAGATACCTATAAATTATATAGTTAATTCAAGGTTTTTAGAAAAAACAAATTTTTTGAATAATAATCTATTTTGTTAAATATGCATTTAGCACCTCTAAATCTTATAAGATAAGAGCCTTATTGAAGAACTTAGGCCCATATTAAATTATTTATATGATTAAATCACTTATGCCCACTAATATAATCCTCAAGCCACTTTTTATGCCTTTTTTCATCGTCATAAGCTCTTATAAATACTCCTTTCATTGTATCTGGAATCCCTGAGTGATTAACAACACGTTCATAAGCGGTATTAGTGTCCTTTTCATTATCAAGCATAGCTCTTAAAATATTTATATCAGAATCAGTAATATCACCTATTAATACTTTCAACTTTGCCATAGATCCCTTAATTAGATCGGCTGAGTCAGGTAAATCTAACTTATCCGAATAATGAATTTTAATTTCTTTAATATGTCTTTCATGATCAGACAAGAACTCATTTATTGTAACTTTGCATATCGTATTAGACAGCTTTTTAACTGCTAAGCGATATGCTTCTGTTGCATCATACTCCAACTCTAATAAAGCAATAACTACATCATTAAAATCAGATTGCGTTCCCACTAATGTAACCATAATCAGCCTCCATTTAAATTATCAGAATGTTCAGGATTAATATTCACTCCATCAAATCGTTTGCGGCTTAAATCATTATTACTTTCAGTCTTCGTTTCCGATATACTACCGTCTGTTTGAGGAAATTTTTGAGAAAATACTTTTCTCTTTTCTTGTGATGGATACTTAATATCAACCTTCATTTGATCGGTATTAACAGTAAAATATTTTTTACCTAACCATAACACAATAACTAATACCGCTAGACATATTAAACTTATTGTCAAAATATTTATCATATTAACTAACTCCTAATATACTAAAAATTAGATTTAACATGGGTCACAAACTACCACATGAAATTTTACTCGATAGCGTCTTTCATATACACCCCAAATTTTTGGCATAATAGTTCTCATTAACAATTTAAGGTTAGTTCTATGCCTTAATTTTAAGCCGTTGCAGAGCTTGTAATCATATTTAATATTTGCGTATAATGTCATGCAAGTACTTCAGAAATCATATGATTTTGTAAGAGTATTACTGAAGGTGCAACTTCTTTATTCATTTTTTCTAAATTCCTTAATTTTAATTATTTTTTATTCTTAGGAGATTATCATGCAAGAACGTAATAAATCAAATTATAAAATGAGCGCAAAGGGTCAAGATCAGGATTATGATGATAGTGACTCAAATTCATCTAATGGTCATGGCGGTCAAGGATTTGCCTCTATGGATCCAGAAAAACAACGTGAAATTGCTAGTAAAGGTGGCAAAGCTGCTCATGAAAAGGGTACTGCTCATGAGTTTAGTTCAGAAGAAGCAAGGGAAGCTGGACGTAAAGGTGGCAAAGTGGCCCATGAAAGAGGTACTGCTCATGAATTTAGCTCTGAAGAGGCAAGAGAAGCTGGACGCAAAGGAGGCAAAGCTGCTCATGAATTTGACTCAGAAGAAGCAAGACAAGCTGGAAGTAAAGGCGATCAAAGCCGCAGTAAATAGAACTACTTATATTACTATTTAAGGAGCTTTATAGCTCCTTTTTTATGTTGCTATTATGAATAATCTAGCTTATTATAAATATCTTTTTGGTTTATGTATTATTTTATTAATATCTACAATACTTAGTTATAATATCAATATTTCACATTATGATAAGATGGCTACTACTGCTGTAACTTTTATAACTATTACTGCAGGGCTGTACCGAACAGGATTATCTATAATATTAAAATCCTCATATATTTGTTTTGATAAACAAACTCAAAAAAACCAAGAGTGTATAAGTAAAAAATGCCTATCTTTAATTTATAATACTGCAACTTATATCGCAATCATTAGTGCTATAATGCTAATTATTATTACTGGGCTTGATAAAATAACATTACCATATTGGTTGCGGTTATTGATCATTCCAACATTGGCAATAAATGCTTATAGCACAATAACAATATGTGGATTATTAATGAAAGCAATAAAATATAGTACCTGACTTTAACCTAAGCTATTGTAAACAAGGAATCTATCTAGCTCATTGAACAAATCTAACCTTAGTATTAGTTCGATTGAAAAGAAAATATGGTGCGGAAGAAGAGACTCGAACTCTTACGCCTTTCAGCGCTGGAACCTAAATCCAGTGCGTCTACCAATTTCGCCACTTCCGCATTTTGAGATAGTTATATTACACTAAAATGAAACTTCTTTGCAAGCAAAATATGTGTTATCATGCATTTAGCATTAAATTTAAAATATAATTAAAATACTTATTACTAATAAATAACGCTATTTATATATTTTACGAGTTAAATTGGAATATTTATTAATATTTTTTATGAATAATTTTATCAACAACCAATTCGGCAACTTGTACTGGCCTCAAATTTGAAGTATTTACTTTTAAGTCTGTTATAGAATCATACAATTCTTGCCTCTCTTGGTAAAGCTCGGTAACCTTAGACTCCACATCGCTATTATTAAATAAAGGCCGTTTAGATGCAGAATAAGCCAGTCTGTCAACTAAAACATTTATATCAGCACATAACTGAACAACTAAATTATTACTATGTGCAATTATGTCTCGATTCTCAGCCTTTAGTACACACCCACCACCAAGAGATAGAACGTAATCATTCTCTGCACCTAATATTCTTTTTAATTCATTTGTCTCACGTATTCTAAATCCAGACTCTCCTTCAATAGAGAAAATAGTCTGTACATCTACGCCACAATTGGATTCAATATTTTTATCTAAATCTATAAAAGACTTATTCAGTTTTTCGGCAATTATCTTACCTACAGTAGTTTTACCAACCCCTGTTATACCAATAATTATAATATCTTGCATCATTGCATTTTAGTAAAAAAGGCCAAGCATGTGCTTGGCCTTTTCAACGTTAAAATACGTTATTTTGTTGCTGATGCATCTACTGGAGCTGAAGCAGCAGCTTCTGATGCTACAGGAGCTGATGCAGGTGCAGTAGCTGGTGTTGATACCTCAGCAGGAGCTGAAGCTTCAGGAGCTGATGCAGCTGTACTTGAAGTGCCTTCGTTACGTGAACAAGCAGCTAAAGTAAGACCAATAACTAATATAGCTAATAATTTTTTCATTCCTATAAATTCCTTCAAAAATAAAATCCATAATTTTAAATGATATCGATTGGCAAGATTATAACATAAAATAAAATGATAAGGTAAGTTTTTTCAGAGTTTTTTAACTTCTACGATAAATAAAAGTAGTTACTAAGCCATACATACGGCACAGATAATCATAGATACATTAATAAATAACTAATTATGCTAATACGTATAAATTTTACAATACAATGATATTATGAACTTAACTATGATTACTAACCTTATAGGTTTATAGTTTAACTTTAAGCTGAATTATTATTGTGGTTTTTTTTAATTTATTGTTGGAAAATAGTGTTTGTAAATTATTTATTTATTTTTAACTTATCAAGGAGATGTAATCATGAAAAAATATCTTTTAACTATAATTCCTATATTCTTACTCAATAGCGCTTTTGCTGAAGTAATTGAGTTAGATGCTAGCAATGCCAAAAACTGTATTAAACAAATATCACAATCTAAAAGTTATACACTAATAATACTGGAATATTCGAAAAGAGCCCCAACATATCCTACTTTCTGAAAGATTTACCAAAAAAGTTCTTTTGAACACCCTAAACTCTCTTACTACAAAGTTAATGTTGAGAAAATTACTTCTGAGGTAAAAGAACAGTGTCTTGGTGAATGGACTACTTTTGGTTATATTGGCCTACCAAGAGTAACAGTAAATTTGCTTGTAAAAAAACCAACACAAATGCTTTTTCAATTACGTAGTGATGTAGGTAGATTAAAAGAACCTTTCACTTTCAATGACACTGAGTTAAATCACTTAATACGTGATTTAGATCAAGATCAAGTAAATAATCTCCCATTACGACCATAACAACAATATATATTTAGCTATAAACTCATCATAACACTCAGGTGAAAGTTCAACTGGGGTTGTGTTTTAAGGGAGATGGAAATTTAAATGGAACTAATGGAATTATGTGCAATTATTGATGGTTTTTGCACAAGTTAATCTTCATACCTGACATTTTTAAAAGATCTACTTGCTTTTTGTCAGGTATTAAGGGATATAGTATATCTATTACTGGGTAGTTGATTATCTATATTTATTCATGAATATACCAAATATTGGTATTTTAAAAATAGAGATAAAGTTGTATACTTTTAGTGTCAAAACTGTAATATATAAGACGGATCTATTTAAGGGAGACTTAAAATGAATGGATTATTTATAAACTGGCGCAGCATCTTGAAAGCCATCAAAATTTGTTTCATATTAATTGCAGTATTATTAGTTTCTACAGCTTGTGGGGGAACTGGAAGCGGATCTACTAGCTCATCTACCAGCATCCAAGTATCTGAAGTTGCTTCAATCGAAGTTGCTCCAAATAATACAAATTCTCATATTGGAGTACTAAGAAAATATACTGCAATAGCTATATTAAAAGATCATAGTAAAAAGGATATTACTGATTATGTTAAATGGAGTTCTTTAAACACAAATACTGCAACTATTAATGCTAAAGGAATTGTAACACCTATAGCTACAGGTTCAACAACTATCCGTGCTACTTTCTATAATCTTTCTGGAAATTCTGTATTAAATGTAGTTCCAGGAACCCTCTCTTCTATACAAATTCAGTTATCGATACCTCAAGCTAATGAATTCAT
>JBKDHQ010000018.1:0-2575 GCA_046336365.1 Neisseriaceae bacterium | reverse complement strand
TGGTCATATACGACATTATTACACAATAATTGCTCAATTCTAATTGACGGCATTCTAGAGTCAATTAACTTTTGTACCTGCTTGACTTTTTCTGGCACATCAGCCTTGTCATCTCGTCTTAATTTTAACCTTCCATTTTTTATTTCTGCAAAATCATCATTTGTGAAATTATTTTTTGCCAGTTCTAAAACTTGATTGAAATCATTATTGAGAGCAGATTTTACTTGATTAGTCTGTGGTTTAGATAATTCTTGAAATGCAGTATCTTTGACATTAGTCCAGGTTGTGTCATTCATAACTAATGACCAAAATGAAACATAATGTTTGCTTTGTGATAGGTATAGATCTCCAGAGCGTAAAGCATCTTTCATTGCTATTGATAAACCTAATTCCCAGGCATTACGTTGAATTTTACCAGATTCATCTTTTAGTGAATTTGCTAAATCTGCGGGTACGAAATTTATTGCTACACGTTCGGGTAGTTTTTTTAGTTCTCCACTATCTAATTTTCGAATAATTTGTATGGCATCGACTAAAAACTCAGAGCCATGCTTTGCCTCAAATGGTAATTTAATAAACTCCGGAAAATATTTACGTAAACTAGGATATCTATTTAGTAATATATTGCCTAGACCTTTCTCTTCAAGCGTTTTAAAAGCTTTTAAATCTTCGACAGTTCCAAGGAGTTTATTTTTACCAGTAAAATTTATGATCTCATTCTTGTTAAAAACTTTGTCTTCAGGAGCGTTTAATATTACTTGAGTAATTTCTAATATCGTGTCAATGGCTGCTTTTTGTTTCTTTCTGAGGTCTTTATGTTTTTTCTCCAGAATATTTTTACTTTCTCTCAACAATTCCTGCATAAATTGATCATGCATTTTGACCAAATAATCAAGCAATAGCTTTTTGGTTTCAAGGAAGAAACATACTAGTAATGATAATCTTTTAGATGATGCAAATCGTTTTAAATAAGCAGCATCATATCGATATGCTAATTTATAAAAATATGTAATAAATTGTTGTTCAAAATTAATTGGCGAGCTATTCAAATCAATCTCTGCAATAAGTTTATATCTGGATAAATAATCTTGCATTGATGCTATTGAAGCTGATGGTGGGAACTCTTTTAACATTTGAAATTTAGAGACACGAGACTCTTTTGTTGTATCTAACATTTCATTAAGTTTTAATTTAAGTTCTTCTGGTAATATATCATAAAGCTGATCAAATAAACTTTGATGACTATCGGAACATATTTTAGCAATTAACCTCTCCAGTATCGATGCTCCTGGGAGTATAACCCTTGAAGTCAGTAAATATTGCTCAGCATTATTAAACAATTCACTGGGTAACTTACCTTGTTTAGCTCCTATTTGTAACCAGTTTGATAAATTAAATTCGGTTAATTGGTCATATTTTGAATAACCTAAATACTCCAAAATATTTTTCTTTTGCTCAGAAATTGTAGCCTCTCTATCTGGATAATTGATAATCAATGATGGTGCTAAATTTAACTGTGTATTTAGATAATTGATAATTTTTATTGAAATATTGCTACAATTATTTATAAAACGTCCGAATAATCTTATTGCACATATTTGCAAGGCAATATATGCTCTGAAGTTTTTTCGATAATTATTTAATTCAAGAAGATCTGCATGAGATAACGTCCAGTCTCTAATCATTGCTTCATCAGAAAAATCCTGAGCAAGGTATATTGGTTGATAACGTTGTTTATTTGTACTTACCATATTTACTTTTTATTATATGGTCCAATTGGAACATTCCGATACCTCAAGTAGTTATAAAATGTAGCTTTTGCAATTCCAAGCTGTTTTACAATTTGATTAACACTTAATTTGCCTTCTTTATACAATGTTTCGGCAGCGCATGCTGTAGCTTCAGCTTGTTGTGATAAACCTTTTGGTTTGCCACCAAGTCTACTACGTGCACGAGCAGCATTAAGACCAGCTTTTGTCCGCTCTTGTATTAAATCACGTTCAAATTCAGCAAGCGAAGCAAAAATATTAAAAATTAACCTACCTTGTGGATTTGTCGTATCAATGTGGTCATGTAAACTCTTAAGACCAATATCTTCAATAATAAATTTGCTAACTAATTCTACTAAATGTTTAAGCGATCTTCCAAGCCTATCAAGTTTCCAGACAACAATAACATCACCGGCACGTAACCCATTAAGCATTTCTTGTAATACTGGTCGTTCTGATTTTGTTCCACTCATAGTTTCAGTGTAAATTTTTTCGCAGCCTTCTTGTTTCAGGGCATCAATTTGTAAATCAAGATTTTGATCTTTGGTTGAAACACGCGCATAACCTATTTTCATGAATACACCTATAAAAGTTTAAGTTTGTCAGCGAATATAAATTTTATAAACTTTGAATAACAAAACCAGAATTATAGACTATTTTTAGTGTATAATTACGGGTATTTTGAATTTTGCATAAAGTTCAAAATAACGGTCGTTTTGTTATACTTAATGATGTCCTTACAAAAAATAGATTGCCAATAAGCAATGGCTATTATGTTAAGAATCTCACGCTGGAAATGTATAAAC
>JBKDHQ010000017.1:0-3924 GCA_046336365.1 Neisseriaceae bacterium | reverse complement strand
ATCTTGCTTTTGCATGTGGTGATTCAATACTTAGAACTCAATTATTTAATTTACTCACGGGACAGCCAATAAAATCAAGCTCTAAGATACAAAATATAATGTTAAATTTTTAAAGATCTAAAAAATGTCAGGTAATAAGATCCAAAGCTTTAATGGCTTATTAATCAGAGAAAAGAGCGTTTTTGCGGATGCAAAAAATTCACATTCATATTGCAGAAATTGCACTAATTATAACATAAAAGACAATACGCTCCAATATCTATTTTTAAATTCTATTGGTACATAAATTTAGTGAGATTGAGATGTTCTATTAAGGTATACCCTATTGATACATACAAACAATATTCCCATCAACCTCAATACAAGAAGATACTTATAAGATGGTACCAAGCAGAACGGTGTGAAAATCAGCGCTAAGAAAAACTTATTAATAATCACCTTTTCATGTACAATTGTCAAATTAAATGTATGCCAGCAGTTTAGAAATCTGTCTTTTTTATTAATGAGTGCAAATGCTAATTTTAAAAACTATATTACTTTTTATTTTTACAGCCATTGCTGAAATTCTAGGATGTTATTTGCCATATTTATGGTTGAACCACGGGAAAAGCGCGTGGTTATTAATTCCTGCTGGAATTTCTTTAATTATATTTGCATGGTTATTGACTTTGCATCCAACTGCTGCTGGACGTGTGTATGCTGCATATGGTGGAATCTATGTTACTATAGCAATTATTTGGTTATGGGGAATTGAAAAAATAACTCCTTCAATTTATGATATAGTTGGTTCTATAATTACTATTATTGGAATGTTAGTAATAATCTGGGGAAATAGGGCAACTTAAACCTTGGATTTCAGTTCAAATATAACCGCTAGATGGTATGATAACTTCAGTAAAAATATAGAATTATGCAAGTGGCAAATGCTACACTAGACATCTGATGTATAAGAAATTATGCATAGTGTAGCATAAGTGGAATGTAAATCGTAGACTGAGGGAGTTTTTTAGCCTAGTAGCTAGTCCCGCGAGATTAGTCCGATTCCATTACCGAATAGCCATAGTGGGAATTTAATCCCGTGTAGAAGACTGGCCATAGGAATTAATTATATTCCACTTTGCAAATTGGTGTTTAAAAATTTGTAATAAGGAGTATAATATGAGATATATAGGGGTCGATCTACATACTACACAATTAACAGTATGCTACTTAACAGAAACAAGCTCTTACATAAAAGAGTTTGAGTTAAATAAAATTAATGAGTTTACAAACACATTACAAATGACTGATCAGATAGCTGTTGAATCTACTAGCAATAGCAATTGGTTCTATGATATATGTAAAACACTTGTAGATAAAATAGTTATAGTTAATACCTGTCAATTTAGAGTAATAGCAACTTCATGTAGTAAAACTGACAAGAATGATGCTCAAACACTAAAAACAAGACTTTACTACAGTTGCGTTCAATGCTTGATACTAGAAGTATGCTAGTAAAACAAAAAACTATGCTAAAGAATCAAATACACGGTGTATTTGTGCAAAATGGTTTAAAGTTAAAAGCCTCATTACTTTGTAGTAAGAAAGGGCTAGCCAGCATTAAATCAAATAACATGCCTTATACAGCACAGATAAATTTACAAATATTAGTAGATATGATAACCTCAATTAATAATGAGATGGAATTATTAGATAAATATTTAGAACAAGAAGGCTCAAAACTACCTGGATATATACATTTAACTCAAATAAAGGGACTTGGCTTTATTACTTCAATCATGCTGTTAGTTGCAATTGGTGATATTAATAATTTTAACAGTAGTAAAAAATTAGCTGCGTACTTTGGAATAGTACCAAGAGTGCGCAACTCTAACCAAACTATAAACCATGGCGGTATCACTAAACGAGGTGACTCTAAGGTTCGAAGTAATTTAGTCCAATGTGCGCTAGTAACTATTAAATACAATGGCATATTTAAGAACTTTTATAATGGTTTAAAAGTATCTAAAGGTCATGGTAAAGCTATTATTGCTACTGCGAGAAAATTACTTGAGTTAGTCTTTTATACACTAAAACATTCATGGTATTTT
This sequence comes from Neisseriaceae bacterium, assembly GCA_046336365.1. Classification (GTDB taxonomy): domain Bacteria; phylum Pseudomonadota; class Gammaproteobacteria; order Burkholderiales; family UBA11063; genus Aquella. The sequence continues at coordinate 1,834 of JBKDHQ010000017.1, read as the reverse complement.
ACTGATTTTGTAGCTAATGAGAAAGAAATTAGAGTAATTAATTGGAATAGTTGTTATTAAAATGATTTTTAAGAAAAGGGGGGGTAGCTATATTGCTATTAACAGTTTTAGCTATGATTAATTAAAGGTTACACCATAAAAATTTTGCAAAGTGGTTGACACGTTATCGTAGAAGTCTCGTGAACTTAAGAATGAAATGCGACTAAAAACTAAGAGGTCGAAAAGATAAATAAAACTTGTTTTGTTTATTTTTTTGAGCAGGCAAGCGAAGCGCGGCAGTTTATGAGAAAAGAAGAGAAAATAAGAAATAAAGGGTAAGTGTTTAGTTTATAATCTTTGTTAAATAACCACAAATAACAAGGAGATACAAATGGCTAAACATCTTACCCAGAGAGAACGATACTACATCTGTAGACAAATTGCAAATTTTGTTTCAATAGCTAGTATTGCCGAGAGTTTAGAAATTCATAAATCAACAGTATATCGTGAAATCAAACGCAATAGCAGAGAGTTAAATGATTATGATTCAGATTATGCACAAAAACAATCGTCAATAATACGATCAAATGCAAGTAGATCAAAATGCTTTAAACAATTCACAGACAGTGTAATAACCTATATTAAGGACAAACTAAATCTAAAATGGTCTCCAGAACAAATAAGTGGCAGATTAAAAATCGATATGAATAAATCCATTAGTCATGTTACTATCTATAAATATATTAAACATGATAAAGCTAATGCAGGTAAGTTATTTAAACTTCTATCACATCAAGGTAGAAAATATAGATATGGCACTACAAATACCAGTAATATTATTGGTCGTATTGATATTAGTCAACGCCCCAAAATTGTCGATAAGAAAACTCGCATTGGGGATTTTGAAGTTGATACTATAGTTACAAAGAGAAACTCAGGTACTACTTGCTTATTTACTATGGTTGATCGGCGAAGTAAATTAACCTTTATTAGAAAAGTTGAGAATAGGTATTCTCTTTCTATTAAAGAAGTTATTGAAGATATCTACTTAAATACTACAATTCCTATTAGAACTATGACATCAGATAATGGACCTGAGTTTGCCGAACATAAAGCTATTAGTCAAAATATCTCATGTGGCTTCTATTTTGCTCGACCTTATCGTTCCTGTGATCGTGCTTTGAACGAAAATACCAATGGATTAATTAGAAAATTTATCCCTAAAGGTTCTGATCTTGCTACAATTACTGAGGATGAAATTAGGAATATCGAAAATTTACTCAATAATCGTCCTAGAAAATCGCTCAAATTTAGAACACCAAATGAGGTTATAAACAAATATTTACAACGTATTTCTAAAAATCACATTCTTCGACAACAAGCATCCTTTTGCGTTTCATCGCAGGGCGAACAGGTGCTAAAATAAAAAATTATAATCTAATAAATGTTGGGTATTGCAACAGTTGGTAAACAATTCAGTCCGAATGTTTTTGACTTTATTAGCACGCAGTATATTAAGAGTAAAGCTTCTCAATTTAGCAAAGATAGCAGGATTATTTCTAATTCTAGAACTATCCTCTCCTCAAGTGACATCTTTTACATAATGGCTTGAATTTTCTATGCTCCAATGCTGTCTAATAATTGTGGCAAATTTTGCAGCTTGAGCAAACATACTAGATAGATAAAGAGATGTTTCTTCAGAAGTAATCCATTCTTTTTTAATATAGTGAGCCCTGTTGTCAAGACCAAATTTAACCATTTCATAGAAATATTCACATAATCAAGCAGCTGTCTTTACAGTTACTGAATTTTCATCTAGTTTACAATAAACTAAATATTCTTTACCTAAATTTTG
>JBKDHQ010000016.1:0-2019 GCA_046336365.1 Neisseriaceae bacterium | reverse complement strand
CTATAAAAAATAAATTTTACGATTGTATTGAGAAATTGGAAAAAGTTGTTAGTGAATTTATTGCAGGGTTGACTAGTGAACAAATCATGCAAACATGTAGCTGCAACTATCTGACAATTTAAATAGTTTAATTGGTATAATTTGTAGTGTTACTCGATAGTTTACAATTATTGTATAAAATTGTAGCAGTATTCTGTAATAATGGCACAGTATTATTTTTAATCTGTGGTACTGTTTTATGGGCAAAGTTAACTGTATTATTTGGTGTGGTAGAATTAAAGTAACTACTAATCATATTACCATAGGCTTCAATCTGACTAATTAGAGTTAGTATTTCATTGATACTAGCTATCACTGCATTAAAGATTTGGTTTACTTTATTAATGATAGATGTGGATTTTTTAGTAATAGCATTTACTTCTTGAGCTACAAAGCTAAATTCAAACAAAATGCTTTTCCATCGTTGTGAACTATGAATTACTTTAAATTCATAGAGAAACACATTATCTATTTTGCCCCGAATTGGATGCTGTAAAACATTACGATATTGTTTAGGGATATTCTCATAGGTAATGTCACCAGATCGAGCTAGGAAATAATTATATAAATTAGTATAGGCACTATAATAACTATCACCGACAATTAAGCCAATGCCATGGAATCTCTCAACATCAAAGCCTAAATCTTCAATAACATTAGAATTACTATTTACTAAGGGATGTACTACTAATTTACGTCTAACATTATCCCGAATTTCCTGCAAATGTTCTTTTGTACCTAAGGGTAGGTTACTATTTAATGGAAATGATGCAGTACTAGATCCAATCATTGCAGTTGCTGTATCTATAGTATCTATTAGATTAGATATAGCTCCAGCAAACGCGTTTGCACCAAATGGTTTAGCTATATAAAAGTTAACTCCATTATATTGAGCATTTTGTAAATCCCAGCCATTGGCTAATCCTAAACCTTGTTCTGCTAATCCAAGTAGATTATATAATTTTGCATTGGATGATTTAGCGATCATAGCTACTACCTGTGATATTCTTCTGCTTTAATGCTTGTGTATTACTATTTAATGCTTTTATTTGTTGTTCTAGATTCTTATTCAATCTTTCTAGATGCTGATAATCTGCTATATTGCCCGTTTTCTTATCAGTTTCCATTTGTCTGAGGTTAGATAGATATTCACGGGCTAATGATTGCGTTGTAGTTTCACTTGTATATGGTTTATCTTTATCAATAACATTAGCTCCCCAATTAGCAGCTCGATCTGATAGTGCTTTGTTAAATGAATTATGCGGTTTCATTTCGCCATATAGTTCTTGTTGTTTCTTTATTCCCAAACCTTTGTAATTATTCTTTTGCACAGTTTCCGAATTACTCAAATTATTAAATATATCGGTATATGGTATAGTACTTTCACTATTAGCAACATTAGTGTTGATTTGCCCATTACCAAGGCCTAAACTTTGTGCTACCATATTAACTAATAACGTATTAGCATTAGGAGTTAATCTGTTACTAGAAGCTGATTCCTGTAGTCGGTTAAATTTAGCAATTGCATTACTATCGCCTTGCATGATACTTTCAACATCAATACCAGCTACTTTACCTAAAGTACGTAATCTAAATTGATTGATATATGAACTTTGAAAATAACCATTTTGTGCTCCAGCATAGGTAGTACCATATAAACTTTGATTAAATGCTTTATTAATAGCATCAGGTGCTGATAATCCACCTTTTTGCATTAATTGTACTGCAACTGCCAATTGTGATACTATATCCCCACCATTTTTCTGGGCATGAGCATCTACATTAAGTAGTGTTGCCTGCATATCTTTAGTATTAGCATTTATTTGACTAAGGAGACTACCTACTTGAGCAGGATTAGCATTATAACGATTAGATATTTTAGCTACACCTGCAAGATCAGAATTAGATAAGTTTCCGCCAAACTGATTCATCATTCCCATTTGTAAGAATTGTGGTAATAAAAACATATTTTGTGAATTT
>JBKDHQ010000015.1:0-887 GCA_046336365.1 Neisseriaceae bacterium | reverse complement strand
TATAGGCACTATAATAGCATAAAAATACACTCCAATGCAACTTCCTTATCTGTGAAATTCATTGATATGAGTGATTATTAAAAATTGGAAGAGTGAAATTTTAGAGTATCGTGCCTATATTTCTCGGGAGTATAGGATAATCAACAGGGTTTATTTGCTGCGGCTTACGTAAATGATAACATTGATAAATCAATTGATAATCATGAAGATCAAAGAATAAAGATGAAGCTTGAACAACAAATTATAAACAGTGAGATTGTGTCTAGTGATATATTTTTATCTGATTTCAATCAATTATCTGGCAATACTCAAAAACAGATTGTAGAGCAATGCCATTATATCAAAAATCAGAATAAGAGTATAGCTGCATTGATTTATTTATGTTTCGTTTATAGTAGGGTAGAAAATTTTAAAAATATTTCATATGCTATAAAATTATGTGAAGAAATTATGTCTTTGGATGATACAAATATAGAGATAATGTATTATTTAGGCACTTTAAATTTGATAGAATATAATTTAAATAAAGCATTATATTGGTATGAGAAAGCTGCTGAAAAAGGTAATGTTGATGCAATGCTTAATTTGGGTTATTTGTACGAAAATGAATGGGTTATTAAAGACGATTTCCAAGCTCTTGCATGGTTTAAACAAACAGCAGATGCTGGGCATTTATGTGCTATAGAACATTTAAAAGAGAAAAGTTCAGTTCTTATGAGTTCAATTGATGAGTTTATAATTAATAGTGTGTAATAATGTCGTATATGACCACTGTATTATAATTCAAGGTGACCATTAAATTAAGTATATAAGTGACCATATAATTAATAAGTTAAAGTGACCACAAGACATCGAGTCAGTTAATTCAGTGGTCACATGAAACAATT
>JBKDHQ010000014.1:0-1185 GCA_046336365.1 Neisseriaceae bacterium | reverse complement strand
AATTAAACTAGTCCCACTCATTCTGTCTGCAAGATTGATTTCACGTTCCTGAGGGATGTATGAAATTAGATTGTTACACTCTCCAGGCCGTTGTCCAAGTATGGTTAAATCTCCTCTCACAATTGGAATAACACCTAACATTGTTTTGAGAAAAGTTGACTTCCCTGCACCGTTTTTACCTATAACTCCAATCCATTGATTGTCATTTATTTCAAGGTCAAAAGCTTGGGTCACATTTTTGCAATTATATCCCAGCTCCAGATTTTTACAAATAATCATAAAAAATTATTTCTTGGCTAAAGCCTGGTTAGTATTTTGAATTTCAGTTATTAACCAGTTATTTATAGTAGTGTTAGCGGGCATCGTTTCAGTTACCCCTACAACTGGAACATTATTTTTCTTTGCCAAATCTTGCATATTTTTTGTTATAGAGTCAGACACCTGGCTATTATAGAATAGAACTTTTACCTGTTTATTTGTAAGACGGCTTTGGTAATCTGCAATCATTTTAGGTGTAGGCTCAGTATCATTCATGACTTTCCATTGAAAGTCAATACCTCGCATTTTTAAGCCCATAGCATCAGCCATATAACCATAAACAGGTTCAGTTGCCGTAACGGGAGTTCCTGCATATTTTGATTTTGTAGTATTTATCATTTTAACTACAGTATCATGGCCTTTAACAAATGTTGTTAAATTCTGGTTAACCTCTTTAGCTTGAGAAGGATTAATCTCTGAAATCTTATCAGCTAGAACTTTTGCAAGCTTAGGAAAAGTCTCAGGCTTATACCATAAATGTGGATTCTGCCCCGATTTAACCCCAACCAAATTTGCAACGTTAATTATGGTAACTTTTTTCTTATCAACTCTAGCAATCATTTGATTAATCCAGCTATCATAATCAGCACCATTATAAATTATAATTTGTGCCTGACCTATTGCCTTGCTTGTTGAGAGAGATGTTGTAAATAAATGAGGGTCTGCATCCGGATTACTAATAATACTTTGTACACTTACTTGATTTCCCCCAATTTCCTTGGCAAGTTCGCCATAAAAATTTTCTGCCGCAACAATATTTATTTCTGCTGCATATGAACTTAATCCAAGTGTAACCAAAAGAGTAAGTAAACTAAATTTTTTCATATAAAAGACCTTTAAAAAAATTAATAATAAAATTTGTTATTC
>JBKDHQ010000013.1:0-20757 GCA_046336365.1 Neisseriaceae bacterium | reverse complement strand
TGTAACACCTATAGCTACAGGTTCAACAACTATCCGTGCTACTTTCTATAATCTTTCTGGAAATTCTGTATTAAATGTAGTTCCAGGAACCCTCTCTTCTATACAAATTCAGTTATCGATACCTCAAGCTAATGAATTCATATTACTTGGAACAAAAAAACAAATTGTTGCAACAGGAATATTTTCTGATGGAACCGCTGAAGACATTACAATGTCACTAAATTGGTCGTCTTCCAATTCTGAAATTGCTACAGTAAGTAATATGATAGACGACAAGGGCCTTGTAACTGCAAGTTCTGTAGGATCAGTTACTATTAGCTGTAACACCAATGAAACACTATTAGGTGCATCTATCTCAACATCTATTGTAATTATCGTAGTTGACTCTGAAGTTAAGTCAATAGAAATTAACCCTTCAAATGCATCTATTCCACTTGGGACAACGCAGCAATTTAGTGCTATAGCAATCCTCGAAAATAATAGTCATCAAGATATCAGTCAATCTGTGAACTGGTCAAGTTCCATTGCTGAAATTAATAATAATGGATTATTTTCTGCTACCACTTTAGGTAGCGGCACAATAAGTGCTAGCTTTGCAGGTATATCAGCAACTAGTAATATTACTGTAACTGATGCTATATTACAATCCATTGCAATTACTCCTATAAACATTAACATACCAAGGGGCCTTACTCAACAATTTACTGCTATAGGAACATACTCAAACGGTAGTACTCGTGATATTACTAATGATGTTACTTGGAGCTCATCAAATAGTGATATTATCTCTATTAGCAATGCTTCCGGTACTAATGGCTTAGCAACTGCTGCGTCTGTTGAATCTGCAACTATCAGTGCCACCTTAAATAATGTATCAAGTACTGGTGGCAATGTAAGTGTAACTAATGCTATATTACAATCTATTGCAATTACTCCTGCTAATCCTACTATATCAAAAGGTCTTACTCAACAGTTCAATGCTACAGGTACATATTCAGATGGTACTACACAAAATATTACTAGCTCAGTTATTTGGGATTCTTCAAATACTACAGTTATCAGTGTAGGCAATACAACATTTGATAAAGGTTTTGGAATTGCTAGAGAATCTGGAACTGCTATTATCAAGGCTAGTTTAGGCAGTATATCAAGTAGTGACAATTTTGTAACTGTAAATTTAAATAATCTATGGGTATGGCTGAGTGGTTCAAGTTCTGGATCGCAAAACGGTAATTATGGTGTTAAAGGAGTTGCTTCTGTTACTAATATTCCAGGATCGAGAGAACTTGCAATATCTTGGACAGATAATATAGGAAATATGTGGTTATTCGGTGGAAGAGGTTATGCATCAACAACTAATGCTGAAGAATTAAATGATTTATGGAAATATATTGAATCAACAGGACAGTGGATTTGGGTTAGTGGCTCTGTTAATAGTAAAGAACAGGGAGTATATGGTACTAAAGGCGTTGCTGCTGAAAGTAATGTTCCAGGTGCTAGATTCGGAGCTGTATCATGGAGAGACAATTCAGGAAACTTATGGTTATTCGGAGGTTCTAATGGAGGTAGCTCATTTAATGATTTATGGAAATATGTTGAATCTACAAATCAATGGACATGGATGAGTGGATCAAGGTTTCTGGGGCAGCAGGGAGTATATGGTACTAAAGGTCTTTCTGCTGAAAGTAATGTTCCAGGTGCTAGATTCGGAGCTGTATCATGGAGAGACAATTCAGGAAACTTATGGTTATTCGGAGGTTCTAATGGAGGTAGCTCATTTAATGATTTATGGAAATATAGTGTATCCCAAAATCGTTGGGTATGGGTTAGTGGCTCAAATATGATTAACCAACCAGGGATATATGATGATATGAGAGTCACTTCTCCTCTTAATGTTCCAGGCGCTAGATATGGAGCAAGCTCCTGGGTAGATGAATCAACAGGTGTTTTATGGTTGTTTGGTGGATTGGGTTATGATGAATCAAATAATATAGGATATTTAAATGATTTATGGAAATATGACATATCTCAAGGTCAGTGGGTATGGGCTAGTGGTTCTAAAAATATTGATCAATTTGGTATGTATGGTAGCAAAGGTGTTGCTGAGTCAAGTAATGTCCCAGGTGCTAGGAGAGGTGCTATATCTTGGGTAGATAAATCAGGAAATTTGTTGCTATTTGGTGGAATACGTTATATTGGTTCTGAAGTAACATTATATAATGACTTATGGAAATACGATATATCTCAAAATAGTTGGATATGGGTTAGTGGTGCTAATTATGCTAATCAAGCCGGTGCATATGGTACCAAAGGTGTCTCATCTTTAAATAATATACCAAGTTCTAGAAATCAAGCTGTATCTTGGGTAGATCAGTCAGGAAATCTATGGTTGTTTGGCGGATATGGTTTTAATCAATTATATTCCTTTGCTTATATGAATGATTTATGGAAATACAATTACAATTGATAAAAATGTAGATTAAGTAAATGAAATAGCTTATTGACAAATAATGAGGCTAATTACCTTAATAATGTTGGAGAAATACCAAAAAAGATGACTCTTTAAAAAAGCATCATTAGTAATAAGTTAATGTTTCAATGGCTCACTTTAGTGAGCCTTTTTTATAAAACAGTAATTATTTCGCAAAGGCACATGATATAATCATGAGATTAAATTTTACTATATAGGCTTTTATATGAGTGACATGTCTGCTAATGAGATTCGTACTAAATTTCTAAAATATTTTAAACAACATAATCATGAGGTAGTAAGCTCAAGTTCTCTAATTCCTAATAATGATCCAACTTTATTATTTACTAATGCGGGCATGAACCAGTTTAAAAATGTATTTTTAGGACTGGAAACAAGAAATTATATTCGTGCTGTTTCTGCTCAAAAATGCGTTCGTGCTGGGGGCAAACATAATGATTTGGAAAATGTTGGCTATACTGCAAGGCACCATACCTTCTTTGAAATGTTAGGCAATTTTAGCTTCGGTGACTATTTCAAGCAGGATGCAATAAACTTTGCCTGGGAATTTTTAACGACTAAATTAGGGTTGCCAAAAGAAAAATTATATGTAACAGTATATCATACTGATGATGAAGCATACTCAATATGGCGCAATAAAATTGGTCTTGATGAAAGTCGGATTATCCGTATTGGTGATAAAGAATCTGGAGGATCTGATAATTTCTGGCAGATGGGCGAAACTGGACCATGTGGGCCGTGTACTGAAATTTTTTATGATCATGGTGATAGTGTAAAAGGTGGGTTACCTGGTAGTGCCGATGAAGATGGTGATCGCTATGTAGAAATATGGAATTGTGTATTTATGCAATATAACCGCGATGAAAAGGGTGTACTGCATCCATTGCCAAAACCATGTGTTGATACTGGAATGGGTTTAGAACGTGTTACTGCGGCTGTGTATGGAAAACATGATAACTATAAGATTGATATATTTACAGTATTAATGGGACATGCTGCTAAATTGATTGGTTCTAAGCAAGATTTTGATAATCCATCATTAAGAGTAATAGCTGATCATATTAGGTCAATATCTTTCTTAATTGCTGATGGGGTAATTGCATCTAATGAAGGACGTGGCTATGTATTGCGTAGGATAATTCGTCGAGCAATTCGGCATGGCTATAAATTAGGCATGCGTAATCCATTTTTATATAAACTATGTTATGCGCTAATTGATAAAATGGGAGATGCTTATCCAGAACTTATCTTAAATAAAGAAAAAATTAAATCTAGCATTTTGCAGGAAGAAGAAAAATTTTTACAAACTATTGATAAAGGTATGGAACTATTACAAAGCGAAATATCTAAACTTACAGATCAAGAATTTTCTGGGGATATCGCATTTAAATTATATGATACTTATGGTTTTCCATTAGATCTTACAGAAGATGTTTGCCGTGAAGTTGGTATAATTGTAGATGTTGTTGGCTTTGATAAAGCAATGTTGAAGCAAAAAGAGAAGGCTAAATCATCAGGTAAGTTTAAAATGGATGCAGTTCTTGAGTATTCTGGTGCGGCAACAGAATTTATAGGCTATACTGATACAAGCATCTGTGCAAATGTATTAGCACTATTTAAGGATAATAAGCCAGTAGAGAAATTAAATGTCGGTGAGTCTGGCATTATCGTATTAGATAAAACTGTTTTCTATGCTGAAAGTGGAGGGCAATGTGGTGATACTGGTATTATACAGATAAATGGAGGGGTGAACTGCTTATTTAATGTTACAGATACGCAAAAAATCCGTAAAGATGTAATTGGTCATTTTGGAAATCTAATAACAGGTAGTGTTGCTATCGGTGAAAAGGTTGATGCTACTTACGATATGCATAAAAGATTAGCAACAATGCGTAATCATTCCGTAACTCACTTATTACATAAAGCATTACATGAAGTTATTGGGCAGCATGCAATACAGAAAGGTTCATTAGTTTGTAGTGAATATACTCGTTTTGATTTTGCACATGAAAAAGCTTTAACTCAGGCAGAGATTGAAAGGATTGAGCAAATAGTAAACCACGTTATTATGATGAACTATATAGTTAAATATGAAAGTATGAAATATGATGATGCCCTTAAAAAAGGTGTGTTAGCTTTATTTGGTGAAAAATATGATGATGTGGTAAGAGTAATTAATATGGGAGATTTTTCGGTAGAACTGTGTGGTGGAACACATGTTGGACGTACTGGTGATATTGGTGTATTTGTAATTACCAGTGAATCGGCTGTGGCTAGTGGAGTTAGACGAATTGAAGCTATTACTGGAGAAAATGCATTAATGACAATGCAAAAAAATATGGCAATTTTAGATAGCTTACGTGAAAATCTAAAAGCACAAAGTAATGATATAATATTGGAAAAAATAAGTAACTTACAAAATGAAAACAGGTTATTTAATAAAGAAATAAGTGAGTTAAAAACAGTTATTGCCACTTATCAAGCAGATCAATTATTAAATAAGACAGTAACCTTAGAAAATGGTGTTAATTCTTTAGTGCTTGAGATGCAAAATACTGATAATAAAATACTATTAGAGATAATGGATAAATTAAAAAACAAGTTGGGTAGCGGAATTATAACTATTGGCTGTAAAAATGATCAACGAGTTACTTTAATGGTAGGGGTTACATCAGATTTGGTATCTAAATATAAAGCTGGTAATATCGTAAGTAGTATAGCTACTATTGTAGGTGGTAAAGGTGGCGGTAGGCCTGATCTAGCGCAAGCTGGAGGTAGTAATATTGCTAAATTACCTGAGGCTCTAAATGCCGTTAATTCGGTTATACTTAATACAGTGATTAATTAACGTTTATGGTAAATATAATTTACCTGAATTATCAATTTTTTATTAAATGAAATAAATTTATACCTATGTATCAATAATAAAAGACAATATAAAAGAGTTGTGATAATTTAGGAAGTATAAATTATTACAATATGTTAACGGAGCATTTTTATATGAATAACATTTTAGTAAATACTAAGTTTGATGGAGGTAGTATTGTAGTTGTGGATATTAAAAACCCCAAAAAATTACAATTTAAAATAAGAAATGATACTAACTCACATTTTGCACAGTGGTTTTACTTCCAACTAAGTAATGTAAAAGATCAAAATTTGAATATTTCTTTCTTAGAATTAGCAAATACTGCATATCCTGAGGGGTGGAAGAATTACTCTGTTTGTGCAAGCTATGACAATGAATATTGGTTTAGGATTCCTACTCAATTTGATGGGAATACATTGCGTTTTAGTATTTCTCCAGAGCATAATTCAATTTACTTTGCTTATTTTGAGCCTTATTCATATGAAAGACATTTACAACTAATAGGTACGGCTAATAGTTCAGAAATATGTTCTCATGAAATATTAGGACAAACATATGAAGGGCGTAATATAGATTTATTAGTAGTAGGAAGCCCTAATAACAAATTTAAAATATGGTTCACAGCACGTCAACATCCTGGTGAGACAATGGCTGAATGGTTTATGGAAGGATTAATCTCGAGATTATTAGATGATAAAGACTCAACAAGTAAATCGTTATTAAAAAACTGTGTATTTTATATGGTTCCAAATATGAATCCTGACGGGGCTTATAATGGTAATTTACGTACTAATAGTGTTGGAACGAATTTAAACCGTGAATGGTTAAATCCATCTTTAGAAAAATCTCCAGAAGTATATTATGTTAGAAATAAAATGCAACAAACTTCAGTTGATATGTCATTTGATATCCATGGAGATGAGGCAATCCCATATGTGTTTTTATCACGTTGTATTGATAGTCCAACGGTTAGCTCAAAACAGCAACAACTAGCTGCTTTATTTACAGAATCACTATTAATGGCAAACCCAGATTTTCAGACACAACATGGTTATGAGCTTGGACATTTTAATTCTGAAGCATCAACCTTAGCTACAAGTTGGATTGGAGATAATTTTGATTGTTTGGCATATACTTTGGAAATGCCTTTTAAAGATAATGATAATTTAAGAGATGAGGTGCACGGTTGGAGTGGTTATCGGTCTTATTTATTTGGACATACCTTTCTAAGTGCTATATATTCTACAATGTTCAAAATGAAAGGTAAATAAATGGAAGAAACAAAATATATTTGGAGTAATGGTAAATTAATAGATTGGAATAGTGCAACTACTCATGTTTTAGCACATACTTTGCACTATGCCAGTGGTGTATTTGAGGGGATACGTGCTTATAAAACTGAACGGGGTGTTGCTATATTTCGCTTAGATGAACATATTGATCGTTTGATTTTTTCAGCTAATGCAATCAAATTAAAACTACCTTATTCAAAACAAGAATTAATTGAAGCATCAAAAAAAATTATTGCTGAAAATCATTTAGAAGAAGGCTATATTAGGCCACTTGTATATAATGGATATGGTGAATTAGGGGTTGGGGCACAGAATAAAACAGAAGTGGTTGTTGCTTGCTGGGCATGGCCTAAATATCATAAGACAGATGGTGGTTTAGATGTTAAAACTAGTAGTTTTATACGTATCCACCCTAAATCTTCTATTGTAGAAGCTAAAATTTGTGGGCATTATATTAATGGATTGCTCGCCCTACAAGAATTGCAAGGCACGAAATATCATGAGGCACTGATGCTAGATTCTGATGGGTTTGTTTCAGAATGTTCTTCAGCAAATATATTTTTTGTTAAAGATAATGTTATTTATACTCCAGGCTTAGGCACAATATTACCTGGGATTACTCGTGATTTTGTAATTAAACTTGCTATAGATCTTGGATATAAGGTGATAGAGAAAAAAATCACTTGTGATGATATTTATAATGCAGATGAAGCATTTTTTACTGGTACTGCTGTTGAGATTACAGCTATGCGCTCATTAGATGATAAAAGTATTGGTAAAGATGGGGTTAATCCAGTTACGACTAATCTTCAACAAGAATTTAAAAAAGTAGTAACAGGTAATAATGACAAATATAGTCAATACTTGACTTATGTTAAATAAAGAATAAGTATCGAAAATACTTCATACTAAAGGGTATAAAGAATATAAATGGCAATAATTACCATCGATAAAGCTAAGCTAGCGTTTGGTCATCATGTTTTGTTAGATGAGGTTAGTTTTGGTATAGAAAAAGGTGATAAGATAGGTTTGATTGGACGTAATGGTTCGGGTAAATCATCGCTATTAAAAGCAATTGCAAATACCATAAGTCTTGATGATGGAAAAATATATGTTGCAGATGGAGTTAAGATATACTATGTTTTGCAAGAACCTATCTTTAAAGAAGAGTCAACAGTTTTTGAAGATGTATTTTCAAGTCTAAATCATATAAGCAAGTTACTTGATAGCTATTATAATATAATTAATCAACTTCAGCAATCATCTTCAGATGATTTATTATCTCAATTACATCTAGTTCAAGAACAACTTGAACAACAAAATGGATGGGAAGCCAAAAATTTAATTGACCGAATATTATCAGAGTTAAAGCTTGATGGAACAAAGAAAATTAGCATTTTATCAGGTGGAACTAAGAAAAAAGTTGCAATTGCTAAAGCATTAGTAACAAAACCTGATGTTATTTTACTTGATGAGCCAACCAATCATCTAGACATATATGCAATTGAATGGCTAGAGAAAGTAATCCAAGATTTTAATGGCAGTGTCTTATTAATTACTCATGATAGAGCGTTTTTGAACAAGACTGCAAATAAAATTCTGGAACTAGATAGAGGTAGACTCAGATCATATCCTGGTAGTTTTGAGAAGTATCAAGCTTTAAAAGAACAGCAATTAAATGATGAAGGAAAATCTAATCGTGAGTTCGACAAATTTTTGGCTCAAGAAGAAGCTTGGATTAGAAAAGGGATTGAGGCAAGGCGTACACGGAATGAGGGAAGGGTAAGGCGTCTTGAGGAATTGCGAAAGCAAAGGAATCAAAGAAGAGATAGAGTTGGTAATGTTAATTTTCAAGTGGATAGTGGAAATACTTCGGGTAAAATTGTTGCTAAACTTAATAATATAAGCATAAAATTTGATGAAAATAAGATTATAGATAACTATACCACTACAATAATGCGTGGAGATAAAATTGGTTTAATTGGTGCTAATGGTATTGGTAAATCTACTTTGCTAAAAATTATATTAGGTAAAATTAAGGCTGACTTAGGCTTTGTTGAACTCGGTACAAAGTTAGAAATTGCTTATTTTGATCAAATGCGTGAAGCATTAGATGATGAAGCAACAATAGCAGATGTGGTTAGTCAAGGGCAAGATTACGTAGAAATTAATGGTAGAAAATTACATATTGCCACATACTTAGAAGAATTTCTGTTTGAACCCGCACTATTTAGATCTCCAGTTAAATCCCTATCTGGGGGTGAACGTAATAGATTATTGCTAGCCAGATTATTTTCAAGAAAAGCCAATGTTTTAGTTCTAGATGAACCAACTAATGATTTAGATGTTGAAACATTAGAACTTTTAGAATCATTATTAGAAGATTATAGTGGAACTGTATTTTTGGTAAGTCATGATAGAACTTTTTTAGATAACGTTGTTACGCAGTCTTTAATATTCTTAGGTGATGGTAAGATTCTGGAATTAGTTGGTGGCTATTCTGATTGGTTAGAGTATAAAACAAACTACCTTATAGAAGATGTTGTAACTAATGTAAAAACTATTCAAATAAAACAAGCTGGAGATACAGAGATTGATAAGAAAGATCGTGTCACATCAAAATCTCACACTAAACTTTCATATAAAGAAAAGCAGCAATTAGAAATATTGCCTAGATTAATTGAAGATTTGGAGAAAGAACAGAAAGACTTAAATGATAAATTATTGGATACTAGTTTATATAAAACTGAAGCTTTAAAAATGGTAGAGTATCAAAAACGCCTGTCTGAAATTGATGAGGAGATATTATCTAAACTTGCTCTTTGGGAAGAGTTAGAACAAAAATTAAGTAAATAAACAACCATTGGTGGTTTTTTATTTATCAAATCCAACCAAATCCTTTAGCTAGCACACCTAGTAGAGCAATGAAGCCAGCGCAATAGACATATAATAATTTGATTTCCGAGTTTTTGATTTCTTTTATTAGTTTAACCTCAAGGTCTTTAATTTCTTTCTGCAGCTCTCCTTTCGTTACTTCTAAATCTCCCTTAGTTACTAATTCTTTTTTATCAAATTCAGCTTGTTCATCACTAAATTTAACTTTTTTTAGACGTTGCATATATTCAACGCCATTAAAATGTTTAGCTATCATAGTAACCATCTTTAAAACTATGTCTCAACTATTGTTATCATTACCAACAACACGTTGTAAAACATCTATTAACCTCAACCTATCTGACTCACATTTTTCAGGCTTAGTCTTTAACTTATTTAAATACTCGAAGATGAAAATTTTAACATTCGAATACCAGACATTTTAGTTCAAATACACTAATCTTGCAAATTTAATTTTCAATTAGCTTTGACAATACATTCAATTGTTGCTTTTCTTTGAATGAAATAGTATAAATCAATTACTAGCTTTTGAATTTAAATTAGAGATCTTAGCCACATCTACAAATTGGTTTTTCTCTGGCTGATCAAGTTCTGAGAAATCAAAACAACTACAGAAAAAATTTCTATCTCCGTATACATCATCAATGCGATTTACACTTGGGAATATCTTATTTTCTCTAAGATAATTTGCTGGAAAACAGCCAGCCTCTATAGAGTAAGGCTTATTCCAGGTCATTATATCACTTAAGGTATGTGGTGCATTCTTAAGAGTGTTATTGGTTTTATCTACGGTACCATTTTTTATAACATTTACTTCATTATATATATGAATCATTGCATTAATAAAACGGTCTAGCTCTTCTTTATCTTCACTTTCAGTTGGTTCTATCATTAAAGTACCAGGAACTGGGAATGACATAGTTGGAGCATGAAAACCAAAGTCCATAAGACGTTTTGCAAAATCAACTTCAGTAATACCTGTTTCTTCTTTTATTGGTCGTAAATCAATTATACATTCGTGAGCAACTAGCCCATTATTTCCTGTATATAAAACTTTATAGTATGGTTTTAGTTTATTTGCAATATAATTTGCGTTTAAAATTGCAATTTGTGTAGCATGTTTTAATCCTGAATTACCAAGCATAGTAATATACATCCATGAGATTATTAAAATGGAAGCACTACCAAATGGGCTACTACTAACAGCATATTGCTGTACATCTTCATTATTATTATATACATGGGTTGGTAAAAATTTGGCTAAATGTGGTTTTACACCAATTGGTCCCATTCCAGGCCCGCCGCCGCCATGTGGTATAGCAAATGTTTTATGTAAATTAATATGGGATACATCAGCACCAAGTTCAGCAGGTTTCACTAACCCTACCATAGCATTCAAATTTGCTCCATCCATATAAACCTGCCCACCATTTTCATGGATAATCGAACAAATTTGTTTAATATTTGCTTCAAAAACCCCATGGGTAGATGGATAAGTTATCATTAGACAAGCTAATGAGTCTTTATATTGTGTTGCTTTAGCTTTTAAATCATTCATATCTACGTTACCATTTGTATCACAATCAACTACAACTACGGTTAATCCAACCATTTGTGCTGTTGCTGGATTAGTTCCATGTGCAGATTTTGGTATTAAACAAATATTACGATGACCTTGACCAAGGCTCTCTTGATATCGAGTAATTGTAATTAGTCCAGCGAATTCACCTTGTGCTCCAGAATTAGGTTGTAATGATACATCTGAAAATCCAGTAATTTTGGCAAGCTTTAGCTTTAAGTCATCTAGAAGTTCAATATAGCCAATACTAGCATCAGTTGGCGCAAATGGATGAATATTAGCAAACTCAGGCCAAGATACACCTTCTAATGTAGATGCTGCATTTAACTTCATAGTACATGAACCAAGTGGAATCATGCTATGGACTAAAGATATATCACGATTTTCCAACTTCTTAAGATAACGCATCATTTTAGTTTCACTATGATAACAGTTAAATATTTTATGAGTAAGAATTGCATCTGTTCTCATCAAGCTATCATAAATCTGTATATCTGTTTTAGCATTATTTATAAATTTGTCTTGAGTAATATTCAAATTAGTAATAATATTGTACATTTCAACTATATCAACGATAGAGCTTGATTCACCAACTGAAATGAATAATGTTTGATTTTGATCTATCCCTACAACATATCCAGAATTTAGCAATTGATCATATGTTTTTCTTACATCTGAAGTTTGAAAAGCAACTGTATCAAATAAGGTTGTAGATGTTTTTAATAATATTCCTGCTTGTTTAAGATTGTGTGCTAAAAGTAGTGCAAGGTTATTAATTCGTTTTGCAATTTCACATAATCCATCTCTACCATGGTATATAGCATAAAAAGCTGCCATGTTAGCAAGTAGTGCTTGTGCTGTACAAATATTTGAAGTAGCTTTTTCTCGTCTAATATGTTGTTCTCTAGTTTGTAACGACATACGTAAGGCATTTTTACCATTGTTATCTTTAGTTACACCGATAATTCGTCCAGGCATTATCCTTTTGTTTGCTTCAGATGTAGCAATATATGCTGCAGAGGGACCACCAAAGCCAATAGGAATTCCAAAGCGTTGAGTGGAACCGACTGCTATATCAGCTCCCATAGTGCTTGGTGATTTGAATAAAACTAAGCTCATTATGTCGCACGCCATGGTAATAATACATTCTGAGCTTTGCTGTTTGATTTGTTTAATTCTATCAGTATAATCTTGTATAGTTCCATATAAGTCTGGATTTTGAATAAATATGCCAAAATATTCAGCTGCATTTACTTGTGCAATATTACCAATAACTACTTCAATATTTTGATATCTTGCTCTGGTTCTTATCACATCTAATGTTTGGGAAAATATATTATTTGCTACAAAAAATTTATTTGAGGTTGATTTAGATAGACGCCTTGCCATTGACATACTTTCTGCAGCAGCAGTTGCTTCATCCAATAAAGAGGCATTAGCAAGATTAAACCCAGTCAAATCCATAATCATTTGCTGAAAATTTAACAAAGCCTCTAGGCGACCTTGGGATATCTCAGCTTGATACGGTGTGTATGCTGTATACCATCCTGGGTTTTCAAAGACATTACGTTTAATTACAGATGGTGTTATAGTGTCGTAATAGCCCATGCCAATATAATTTTTATAAACTTTATTTTTATTTGCAAATTGTCTTAGTCTAGCTAGAGCTATATTTTCTTCAAGCCCATCTTCAAGTGTAGTTTTAGTATCACTTATAATATCACTTGGTATAACATCATTGATAAAGTTATCTATATTTGTATATCCTAGTGCACTTAAAATATTATTTTGTTCATCTAAATTAATACCAATATGACGATTTTCATATAGATTGTTGTGCATTTGTCTTTTATCTCCAGATAAGAGTAATACCAAGATTTAGAATAAGTATACTTTAAAAATTAGAGCTATTGTATTTTAGCTTACAAAGATTGCTCGTAATCATCAGCACTCATTAATGAGTCTAATTCACTTGAATCACTAAGCTTTACTTTGATAAGCCAACCATTATCATACGGATTGGTATTAACAATAGATGGATTATTAATTGCATCTTCGTTAGTCGCAATAACTTCGCCACTAACAGGAGAATATAAGTCTGATGCTGCTTTAACTGATTCAATAACTCCAATTGTGCCATCTTTTTTAATTTTATCCCCAATTTTAGGTAGTTCTAGATAGACTATATCACCTAGTAGACCTTGTGCATGATCGCTAATACCAACATAAGCAATATTGTCTTGTTCCAATCTAACCCACTCATGAGACTTTAAGAATTTCAAATTATTTGTATTCATTGTAAAATAACTCCTTTGGCATTTAAATATTAACTAAAATTTTTCCATTACGCACAAATGGTAATTTAACACACTTAATTGGTTGTGGTATTCCTCTTATGTCAACTTCCATTGCTGCTATATCGTTTATATTGTCAATCCGTGCAAAACCAATTGATAAATTTAAAGTCGGTGAAAATGTTCCGCTAGTTACAACTCCAGCTTGCTTATCATTAATTAGTACAGTTTGTCCTTCACGTAATACACCTTTGCCTTGTAAAATTATACCAACTTGCATACGAGTATTATTTTTTTGTTTTTTCTCTAAATATGCTTCTTTTCCTATGAAATTACGGGTATTATTTGTTGTATCTACTACCCAATCCATATTGCATTCTAGCGGTGTAATTTTTTCATCCATATCATGACCATAGAGATTCATTCCAGCTTCAAGTCTTAAGGTGTCTCGAGCTCCAAGCCCACATGGTGTAACTCCTGCATCAATAAGCTTTTCCCAAAATTCAGTCGCTGATGAGTTGGGTAATAAAACCTCTAACCCGTTTTCACCAGTGTAACCAGTTCTAGCATAAAAACAATCATTATATGAAATTGAGCTAAATTGCTTCAAATTTTTAAGTTCATTAGCAATATCTGCGCTAACTTTAGATACTTTTTCAATTGCGTTAGGGCCTTGAATAGCAAGCATTGCCAAATCATTACGGACATTTATTTCTACCTGGAAATCAATGGCATGTGAAGTAATCCAAGCAAGGTCTTTTTCTCGTGTTCCAGCATTTGCTATTATCCGATAACGATCTTCAAGTAAATATACGATTAAATCATCTATAACTCCAGCTTTTTTATTTAAGATAGCACTGTAAAGGGCTTTACCTATACCATGCTTATCTAATTTAGTTATATCGTTAGATAAGAGGAATCTCAGAAAATCTTTTGTTTTAGGGCCAGTTAAATCAATGACTTGCATATGAGAAACATCAAACATTCCAGCATCACTACGAACTATTTGATGTTCTTTGATCTGAGATCCATAATTAATTGGTAGAGCATAACCACAGAAAGCAACAATTTTGGCGTTAGCTTTTATATGACAGTCATAAAAAGGGGTTTCTATCATTTCTTTACTCATTACAAACTGATACCATACGAATTTTACCATTTTATTGCTTAGTTTGGGGTGTGAATTTTATAATAATTTATTAGCATAAAGATTAGATTATTTAGGATATACTCACTCAATTGTAGATATAGATATTTGGTATTACCATGCGTCTAATTATCAATAATATTATAGCACATATTGTTAATTGAAAAAATACCAAATTTAAGAGATTTACATGTTGTAGATGTTCTATTATAATTTTATTATGTAGTATGCATTTTAAAATTTGCTAAGCTAATAAAGTTATAGGAGTAACATAAAATGAAAACGATTTATAAAAGACAACTATTTTGGGTACTTACTTTCGTTTTAAGTATGATTTTAATCTCATGCGGTGGCGGCGGAGGTGGTAGTGGATCCGGTTCTCCACACTTATCTTCAGCTAAGGCAATAACACAATATTCTTTAATAGATCCAACCGATGAAAGTAAGATTCCGCATACTGGAAAGATTGAAGGTCATATTATAAGGGTCTATGTCCCTTTTGATATGAATTTAGATTCATTAGTTGCTAAATACACCTCAACCGGTGTTAGTGTATATGTTAAAACTCAGCAAGGTAAAGTTAAACAAACAAATGAAGTAACTCGTAATAATTTTACTAAACCAGTAAATTATATTGTGCAAGCAGCAGATGGTAGTACTGAAAGCTATGAAGTAATAGTAGAAACTTCAAAAAATTCAGATAATAGCATATTAAGCTATGCAATAAATGGAGTTCAAGTTGAACCTTCTGGTCAGAATATTGAGCTTAAAATGCCATATGGAACTAACTTAGATGGTTTAATTGCAAGTTTTGTTACAACAGGATATCGTGTTAAAGTTGGTGATAAAGAGCAAAAAAGCGGTGTTACTCCAAATAATTTCATGAAACCACCCGTAATTTACAAAGTATTTGCTGCAAATGGTAAGGAAAAAGAATATAGGATAACAGTAACAGTAGCAAAAAGTGATGCTAAAAAAATATCAATATTTTCTTTAACAGATAACAATTCTAAGAAGAGTAACAGCGTTAATATAGACCAAACAAATAATATTATTACAGTAAATATGCCAGCAGGATCTAAAATAGAAAGTTTAGTTGCTGGATTTACAACAGAACCTGTAGGTCTTACTGTAAAGGTTGATGGTAAAGAACAAAGAAGTGGCGAATATGATTTTCATGATTTTAGCAACAACCAAGCAGTAACTTATACTGTATTTGCTGCAGACGGAATTAGCAACAGATCTTATACAGTAACAGCAAAATTAGAATCAAGTTCAGAAAATACCTTCGATTACTTTTTGTTGAAAGATAAATCTGGTAGAGGTGGCACTGGAAGCATAGATTCAGTTAATTACGTTATTACTGTATCTGTACCATATAATACTTATGTTAATGAAATGTTGGCTACATTTCAATACAAGGGTAAAGAAGTAAAAGTTGGTGAAAGTATCCAAATAAGTGGAGAACGCTATTATAATAATTTTAGTAGTGGTCAATTATTATATACTGTAGTTGCAGATAATGGAAGTAAACAAAATTATACTATAAAAATTAAAGTTTCGCCAGTAATAAGTTATTTTGCATTATGTGATAATTCATATATACCAAGCCGTTGTGTTGATAGTGGTATGGATCCAAATGAGAGTGATATTCATGTTAAGTTGCCATATGATATGAAATTAAACGGTTTGGCTGCACAGTTTAATGCTAGTGGAGAAGTAACAGTAAAAGGGGTAAAACAAGTTAGTGGTAAGACTCCAAATAATTTTGAAAGTGATGTAATTTATAAAGTTCAGGCAAAAGATGGTAATACAAAAAGTTATACTGTTCATGTGAGCAAGTTTCAACATGTTGGAATTTACACTTTATATAAGTTTGATAATAATAGTTATATATATATGACTTTCTTTAACGAACAATATAAAACTTTAACTCAATATAATCCATCTTATATTGATGCAGTTGGTAAGAGAGCCAGTATGCAGGCATATACCATGGTATATGATCCATTAGGTAGGTATATATTTACTAGTCAATATAGGTATGATTATTCTTTATTATTATTTTATGTAGAAATGGATACATTTGTAATAAATTCAGATGGATTTTTAAACAAAACAATACAAAATACACATCATTCTAGTTTTATAGAAGATCTTAATCGAAGTATAGGAAAAATTACAGTTGATCCGAAGGGACAATATCTTTATCAGATATATAATTATGATAGAGAGTCAAAAAGTGTAATAGATACCTATATTATAAATCAAACAAATGGTGGTGTTGACTTTAATAATAATACAACAGCGAAATTTGATCAAGGAAATAATGATATGAGAATTACTCCGGATGGTAACTATATTTATGTAGCTAGTGGTGAAAATAATTCTATTATATTATATAATATTAACCGCACAAACGGAAGTTTAAATGAAATTAAGACTTATAATTCTGGAGGTTGGGGTCCACAGAATTTAGTTATTGATCCTTTAGGCAAATATTTATATGTATATAATAGTAAGATTGTAGGTACATCTCCACGTAACATAACTGTATTTAGCATAGCTCGAGATACTGGTTACTTGACTGCTGTTGAAGGTATACCACTTGCATTTCAGCCTGTAATAAGTATGCTAATCGATCCTAAAGGTGGTTATCTTTATGTAAATTCGGGAGGTAATATAACAACTTATAGTATTAATAAAGATAAAGGTAAATTAACTCAGACTCAAAATTTTGTTGTTAGTAGTTTAGGCGAGATTAAAAGTGCAGCTGCAATGGCTATAGATCAATCAGGTTCAATTATGTCAGTGGTTGATGCAAATTGTAACTCGCATGTCTATATGCTTGGAATAAATAAAATTAAAGGAGCTAATGGTAAGCTAGTAAAACTTGCGGATAAGAATTTAAAATCTCAATGTGTAAATAGTGCTATACCAGTTGTTACTTTATTGAAAGATATGTAGTAGTTAAATAATAGTAATTAAAAAGATAAGATTGCCAAGGTGAATTGTGCCCCTTGGCAATTTTATTATTCTCAAGTAGACTTATAAAAGTTATACTTATCTAATAACCTTCACTTTAAATAGTGCTATAGAGCTATTTACTAATGTTATGGTTATCTATTTGATTATAACAGTCGGTAAATTTCCAGGTAAAAAAAGACATCCCAAAATGGTGTTTCTTTAATTTTAGAGATCGAGTATAATTATTTTATAGATTTGTCAGATTGGCAAATATTAAATTAACAAATTTTTAGGATAAGTAAAATGGCTAAAATATACAAACAAAAAATATTTTTGGTGTTTAGCTTCGTTTTAAGCTTGATTTTAATATCATGCGGTGGTGGAGGCGGCGGTGGTACTAGTTCACCACAGTTATCATCAGCAAAAGCAATATCTAGCTATTCAGTAATAGATAGTCAAGGTGAGTCTCGTACGGCAATTATAAAGGGTAAAGAGATTGCTGTATATGTACCGTACAATACTAATGTAGAGTCATTGGTGGCAGTCTATAAGACTACAGGAGTTAGTGTATCAGTTAATTCTGGTGGGAAAAATACTGTGCAAATAAGTGGACGTACCTATAATAATTTTAGTAAACCAGTAACTTATGTAGTAAAAGCAGCTAATGGTAGCACTGACAGTTATAGAGTTACTGTAACAAAGTCCTTGGAATCAGAAAATACTATGATTGGTTTTTCTCTAAAAGATAAAGCAGGAATTGATCATCCAGGTATAGTCGATAATGGTGTTATTGAAGTTGAAATGCCATATGGAACAGATTTAGAAAGTCTGGTAGCTACATTTAAGTATTCGGGGTCTTATATTGAAGTAGGTGGCGTACACCAAATCAGTGGTAAAACTGCAAATGATTTTACTAATTCAGTAACTTATAATGTAACTGCATATAATAATAATGTAAATTCCTACACAGTAATCGTTAAAGTCGCAAAAAGCTCAGCTAAAGAAATTTCTTATTTCGCGATAAACGATAAAGATGGTGTAAGAGTTGGCCATAACATTGATGTATCTTTGCCATATAAGACAGATGTTACGAATTTAGTAGCAATTTTTAATACTAATGCAGAAAAAGTAACGGTAAATGGTGGGGTTGAATCACAATCTGGAAAAGGTGATGATAAGCCAATTAATTTTACTAAACCGGCAACATTTACTGCACATGCGTATGATGGAAGTACAGTTGATTATACAGTAACAGTACATGTAGAGTCAGCTTCAGATAGAAAAATAACACAATTTTCAATATCTGGTTATCCTAGTAGTAGTGTTACGGTACCTGACGAAAGTAAGGATATTGACCTGATTTTACCAAATGGAACAAGTAGGGATAATCTAGTAGCTAGATTTAGTTACGAAGGGGAAAAAGTAACAGTAAATGGTGGGGTTGAATCACAATCTGGAGATGGTACTGATAAGCCAATTAATTTTAATGTTCCGGCAACATTTACTGTACATGCAGCAAATGGTCAGACAAGAGATTATGCAGTGAGAGTAAATGTAGGAGAAAGTTCAGCAAAAGAGATCACAGCATTTTCACTAGATGGCTATAAAGGTGCCATAGATGGAAATAATATTACGGTAGTTTTACCAAATGGTTATTCTCTTAATAGTTCTTTGCTAGTAAAATATACTACTAATGGTGCCAAATTTGTAACAGTAGATGGTAAACTAGTGACAGATGACGAAACTAGAACCTTTACTACAACAAGCCCAGTAACTTATAGGGTGCATGCAGCTGATACAACTACTAGAGATTATATTGTGACTGTAAAAAAAGCACCTAAAGTACATACTTATGTATTTATGCCATATGTGGATAGAATATATATGAAGAATTCTGATGGCTATAATTATTCTAACATCGTTGCCAACCAATCATATTTTGATGTTGAGTTTGAAAGGTATCATGCATATGGCATGGTAGCAAGCCCAGACAAAACATTTTTAGCTGTTGGGAAACAAGATGATGGCGTAGGTCAACAGAGGTTTCAGACAATTAGTATAAATTCAGACGGATCTTTAAAGCAATGGAATACGAATTTTCGTTTAGTAGGGAATGGTATCTTTACTCCTAAAATGGTAATTTCTCCGGATAAAAAAAATCTTTATCAGGTGTATGTGGACAAAAATGGTATACCTGCAATAGATAAAAATAATATAGCGCTTAGCGGTAATCAAAGTGGAGAAATAACCTTTGAAGAAAATGGAAGTTATGCTTTTAATCAAGCATATAGCATTGGTGGTTTAGCAATTACTCCGAATGGTAAAAACTTATATCCAGTTTATGAATACATAAGAATTCTCAATAGAGATTTAGCTAATGGTAATTTGACATTAAATACTACTTGGATTAACTCTGAACAGAATTTTACTGATATAGTTATTAATAAAACTGGAACATTAGCTTTTGTTTCTAATAAAAAAGGTAGTAATGCTTATAGTGATGTATTTGTGTTTAAAATTAATAGTAATGGAACACTATCAAAGATTAGCAGCATCACATCTTCATCAATTGCTTACTATGCTAAGAGTATGACGTTAGATCCAAACGGTAAATACTTATATGTAGCATGGCAGATGCAAACATCAGAAAGTATTAAACCAACAGAAATTATTGCATATAGTATTGATCAAGCTAGTGGTGCTTTGACTCAAAAATCTATCACTAAGCTTTACTCAAGTGATAAATTGGCAATGTCAATAGATGATACGGGTTCCACTTTGGCTTTGGCTTCTTGTTATAAAAATAATGATATTTATTTTGCTAATAATAATGGATATGTTGAAATGTATTATCTAAATGAGGGGAAATTAATTTATACGTCTTCTATATATTTAGGGTATTGGGATTACAATTCTGCTACTACTATAGTAATGAAAAACTATTAATTCAATAAATAATCTAATCTAGTATTGTTATGGAGTATCTTATGATATTCTGTAACAATGTCAGTGTGTTGATTTAATTGCCAAGACAGCGGAAATTGTCTTGGCATTTTTTGTGTTGTGGTTTTTATTAATATATTGATGAAACTTCTGCAATATAGGTTATAATCTTCTAATTACAAAAATATACTAAATTTTCTAAGCTAAAATTTTTTAAAATCTGATTTTTTGTTAAATTTAAGTAAATTTTCATAAAGTATACTAGCCCAATCCCTATTAT
>JBKDHQ010000012.1:0-3351 GCA_046336365.1 Neisseriaceae bacterium | reverse complement strand
TGGACAGAAAAAAGAAAAGGGGGTAAGAAAATGGCTTAACTTGACCACTTTTAGAAAATAAAAATTTAGGCTTTAAGAGATCGAATTTTTATGGTCACTATGAATATTTTTAGGTGGTCATATTGACGTTAATTATACACTAACTCATTAAAAAATTCTATAGCTACATAATATTCATAAAATCTTGTAGTCTTTCTTTTATACTTGTCAAATAGCTTCTTTAATTCTTTTGTAGCCTCATTTGGTTCAGATAAATAATGCAACTTAATAAATTCGGTAACTCCTTTGAATTTAGCTAGTTGTATTATTATTTCTAAAAGCTCCTCTTTTGTTTTAGTTTCAAGTTTATTTATGGTTGCTTTATTCATATATATCTCTATTTCTATATATAGCGTATATGCTCAGATATTCCCATACCTAAGCAATATTTTAAAAACGTAGCTATCAGTGTGGATTGCTCCAATTTGGATTTAATAGTAAATTCTTTAAAATCATTATCAAGTAGATAAGACACGTGACTTGACATGCTAGTTACCGGTAATGATGCCCCACTTGTCATTATAAACTCAGGAAACTCCATAATAGTTGAAGCAATAATAGCAGGTTTTGTAATCGACAAATTTAACCCTTTGTCAATTAAAAGTTTCTGTTGATTACCTCTTAACATGTCTAGTACAACTATACCACCATACTTTGAAACGCTTTCTACTTTTAATATCGCATAATATGAATTCTTTTTTGCTTGTAATAACGGTTGTAATTCACCAGCAATATTAAGTTTGTTATCAACATATCTAATAATTGCAGTTTTACCATTATACTGATAATGATGAACCACAAAATCAAACAAAACTGCACTTTCATCTTCGTTATTTAGATATATGTTCTTGCCCTTGCTTATCCCTAATTGCTTTGCACTTGACATGAAAGACTCTTTAGGTACATACCTAATTACATCCTTTATTAACTCTATACCTTGTTCTCGATATATTTCATATTTGTTTAAAAGATCTGGTGTGCTCTTCAAATTTTGATTATTTGTTATCATCATATTAATTTACTACTTAACATACTTATACCAGAAAAGATTTTAGCATATTCAAATTTGTTTTTTGATATTAAAATTTATTACAACATGCCCACCATAGCTTGAGCTGGCGTTAGGTAGTCCAACGTCTTTCGGGGACGCATATTCAGAATGTTTTGCACTTCTATGATAGCTTGTTCTGAAATATATCTAAAATCAGTACGTTTGGGATAAAAATCCCTAATCAGTCCATTGGTGTTTTCATTTAAACCACGTTCCCATGATGAATACGGATGGCAAAAATACCAACTAATCCCTAATTCGCTAGCAATGGTTTGATGTTTAGCAAACTCAGTGCCATTATCACTAGTTATGGATTTAAATGGTAACAACTTATTTGATATAATTGCCATTATCTCATTATAAACAGTAAGTGCCTCTTTATTTGGTATTTTTCGGACAATTGTATATTCAGTTGCTATATCTACCAAAGTTAATAGGAATGAATCTTGATTCAAACCATATATAGTGTCTATCTCATAATGCCCAGGTTCTTTTTTTAGCATATGTTTTGATATTCGGTGTTCTATACTAACTTTATTAGTTATTTTTGTAGCGGCCTCAGCCGTGCTAGACTTAGATTTGACTCTGTACTTTTTACCACGCCTACGTAAATTTAAATATAGCTTACCACCAGCTAATTTATCTTTCCAAATATGACGATATATGGTTTGATGGCTAATATTTATACCTAAATTAGTTTTAAAAAGAAATGCTATTTGTTCCGGTGAACTTCTTACTTTAAATTGCTCTGATAATAGGATATTAGCGTCATTTGAGATATTCGTAAAAAATGCTTCTTTACGTACAGTATTTGCTGCGCGTTCAATTGCTATGTTCTCTGCACGTAACCATACATAAAACCCAAATTTATCATCAGTATTTCGCTTTATCTCGCGATATAAACTACTTCTATGTCTGCCCAAGTCATTGGCTATCTTACTAACTGAATCACCAAGTTCCAATCTTTGCTGTATATAAAACCTCTCTTCTTTACTAAAATGACTGTATTTACTATCCATTCAAAACACCATATTACCAAAAACGTTATAAAATAATATGGTTCACAATTTTATCTTTTCAAGGCTCATCATGACAATTATTTTGTCGCACTTAGAATATTAATCCAGGTATATTACAGTAGCAGTACCATGACATTGACCACGTTTCCATTCTCCATCATAAGTAAGACCATTAAGATACGTATATTTTCCTTTACCATGGTATTTACCTTCAGCAAAATACCCTTCATATTTCTCTCCATCAGAATAAGTAAGTTTCCCTTTACCATGAGATTCACCTTTAGCAAAATACCCTTTGTATATCATTCCATCAGCATGAGTAAGTTTTCCTTTACCATGGAATTTATCTTCAACAAAATCTCCTTCATATTTATCTCCATTAGCATAAGTCAATTTTCCTTTACCATGGAATTTATTTTCAACAAATTCTCCTTCATATTTATCTCCATTAGCAGAAGTCAATTTTCCTTCGCCATGGAATTTATCTTCAGCAAAATATCCTTCATATTTATCTCCGTTAGGAAACGTATATTCCCCTTTCCCATGCAATTTGCCTGCAACAAATCCCCCTTTATACTTACCTCCATCAGCATAAATATATTTCATCTCACCAATCTGTTCTCCATTTTCCCAGTTTCCCTCACATATTTCTCCATCAATATTAGTAGTTCTTCCAGAAGTGAATTTTCCTCCAATAAAATTCCCGTCATACACTTTTCCATTATTATCTATGCAAATTCCTATTCCACTAAAATTATTTGTAAATTGCCCTCTGTGTAAAGTACGATTAAAGCTAATATACTCAACTTGTTTATTAGATAATAAATTCCCATTTTCCCAATATCCTTTTAAACTACCACCATCAGGAAAATTTATTATAGCTTCACCATGACGATGATAATCCATTATACCCTTACCATCAGAATTTACTTCTTGAACATATCCTATATATACAGTATTGTCAGGATAAGTGATTTTTATTTTACCTACTAATTTATTATTAACAGATTTACCTTCATATTCAATGCCATCTTGATTAATATATATACCCCGATCAGAACGCATATTTCCATTTAATGGTCCATAATATTTAAATGAGTCCACTTCAATATATTTATACATAAGTGTTTTCTGACGCTCACCATCTTTATAAACTTTCACTTCACCAAGTAATTTATTATTTTTCCAATTTCCTTCATATGTAGTTTTATCTTCTGCATAATACATTTTTGCTGTACCATG
>JBKDHQ010000011.1:0-4876 GCA_046336365.1 Neisseriaceae bacterium | reverse complement strand
TAAATATTTCGAAGCGGTGGACTATGCCTATTCGGGATTGGGCCCCAGCCTATCAACAAATGTTAATTAAATTTGATAAAATTTAAGCTGGAGCTACTTATGAAATTATTAGACGAGCACAAAATTCAGGACAGACTCGAAGTTTTAACAAATGGGTTATTACTGGAGTTTTTGTATTCAATCTTAAGCGGTGTCCCAACTAAATTAAATACCTTTCTAAATGAACGTTCTAGATATTTAGTATACGCTTTAGTAATATTTTCAACGCTATTACCATGAATTATAATTACTGGAGGATTACTTCCGCCCTGATGAGCGAAACGTAATTTAGGCCTGAAATTGCCTTTATATTGAGGAGGCTGACGATTAACTGCCTCAATTAATGTCCTTGTTAATTTAGGTGTTCCCATTTTTATATATGCTGCAGTATGTGCCTCATTAATAGATTTAAATAATTCACCAATGCCTTGTTTTTTAAGTGCCGAAATATAATTAAATTTAGCAAAATCTAAAAAATGTAATTTTAGTTTTAATTCGTCCTTAATATCAGATCGTTGATCTTCATCCAAATTATCCCATTTATTGATTGCTACTACAATTGCTTTTCCTGCATCAAGTGCATAACCTACAATAGTTGCATCCTGATCTGCGATATCAAGTTTGGCATCTAGCACTAATACAACCACCTGTGCCATCTCAATTGATTGTATGGCCTTTAATACTGAGTATTTCTCAATTTTATCAATTACTCTACCCTTACGCCTGATTCCAGCGGTATCAATAATTGTATATTTTTTCCCAAATTTCTCAAAATTTATATCAATACTATCTCGAGTTGTTCCAGCCTCATCAAAAGCTAAGACTCTTTCTTCACCTAATATAGTGTTTACTAAAGTTGACTTACCTACATTAGGTCTACCCACTACAGCAAAAGTAATAATATCATCTTGGCTTAGCTCTTCATCTGAAACTTCAACATTAGCTAAAGCATCTTCAAATAATTTAAATACTCCCTCGCCATGGCTACTAGAAATTGGATATAACTTATTTAAACCTAACTCATAAAAATCACTAATCGCTGTTACTTTATCTACACCTTCTGCTTTATTTACAGCCACAAATACTAGCTTATCTAATATTCGTAATTTATTTGCTATTATTTTATCGTGCGGTGTAATTCCATTTCTACCATCTACCAAAAACACCACAATATCAGATTCTATAATAGCTTGCTCGGTTTGTTTGGCCATCTCATACATAATACCATCTTCAATTAATGGCTCAAACCCTCCTGTATCAATTATTATAAAATGCTTCTTACCTATTTTAGCATTACCATAATGTCTATCTCGAGTTAAACCTGACAAATCTGCAACAAGTGCATCACGAGATTTAGTTAGTCGATTAAAAAGAGTTGATTTACCAACGTTTGGTCTACCAACTAAGGCTATAACAGGTTTCACTAATGCACCTCATTCGAAATATTTTCAGCATCTGGATCTAATAAATAAAATATATTATGGATATCAAGTGCATCAAAAGTATACAAAAAATTACAAAAATCACAAGTAACTTCAATCTTAGAACGTTCTTTAATAATTGACTCTGCTTCTTCTTTACCTAATGCTCTTAGCATATTTGCTACATTTTCACGACTACATCTACATAAAGAATTAACAGGATGTGGGTCAAATAAAATAATATCATCTATAGGAAAAATTTTATGTAATAAAATACTAATTTCTTCATTCATGAGCTCATGTTGAGTTAAAGTATCAGCTAAAATAAATAACCTATCAATTTCATCCATATAGTGGTTTTCCACATCAGGTAATTCTTGTAACATAAAACCCATAACTGTACTTTTGGAATAAGCTAAAACAAAAATAGTTCTTAATTGCTCAGATTGTAACATATACTCATCAAGAGCATCAGCTAAATCAATTCCAGTTAGTGCAACAATGCTTTGATATATATTACCACTATCATTTTGTGAATCTATGCTTATAACTAAACGCCCTGCCTCAATACAATCTGAATAATTAATTTGATAATCATTATGAGTAACAGAACTAAATTTAGCGGTAGCCCTGACATTGAATTCGTTACTACACTCACTAACAACTAGATCAATTTTAGGGTTATCTTGAATTTGAATAATTACTTTTCCATTAAATTTTAAACTGGTTGTAATTAACACATTAGCAGCTAATAGCTCTCCGAGGATTCTTTGCACATCATCAGGATAAATTTTCTGCGCCGAGATAATCTGCCATGTATCATTTAGAACTACAAACGCACCTCTAGCCGGTAATTTGTCAAAAACAAACTTCTGTACAAAGCTGTTTCCCATAACATCTATTCCATAAAATAGTTATTGTTCTTCCCATTCTAGCACAGCAGTTGTATACACATCTTGCACATCATCTAAATCATCAAATGCATCCAAAAGTTTTTGCATTTTATTAGCTTCATCCCCGGAAAATACTGTTTCATTTTGGGGCTTCATAATTACTTCAGCAATTTCAGGGTTAAACCCACTATTTATTAAGCTAGCCTTTATTTCAATAAAATCATTTGGTGCAGTTATAACTTCAATTGAACCATCGTCATTGACTATAACATCTAAAGCCCCAGCATTTATAGCTGCTTCCATCAATTCTTCTTCATTAATCCCTGGTGCAAAAATTAATTGCCCACAATGCTGAAACTGAAATGATACACATCCATCGGTACCTAAATTACCGCCATGTTTACTAAAAGCATGGCGAACTTCTGCAACTGTACGTGTTTTATTGTCGGTTAAACAATCAACTATTACTCCAGCACCTCCAATACCATAACCTTCAAAACGTAACTCTTCATAATTGACACCTTCTAATTCTCCAGTACCTCTTTTTATTGCACGCTCTACATTATCTTTAGGTACATTATTTTCACGTGCTTTTTCCATAGCTAAACGTAATCTAGGATTTGAATTAGCATCTCCACCACCTACTTTAGCGGCAATAGTAAGTTCTTTAACTAATCTTGTTGTAATTTTACTTTTTTTAGCGTCAGCTGCAGCTTTACGGTGCTTAATATTTGCCCATTTACTATGACCTGCCATATTATTTGCTTTCCTATAAAATATGTATTTATTTTAAAATAAATTTAATTTTTTTAGACAATGATTATATCATTTTTTAGCCATCCTAATTTACCCCAAAAAGTAAAATTAACAAAATAAAAACCCTAACTAAAACTTTTGTGTATAGTTAAAAGTGTTATTTTAAGCAACCATATAATCATTTCAGCTATTTAAAAAGTAGACTATATATTTCTTATGAGGTAACTTATTACGAAATTTAAATAACTTAGACAGTTAATAGATTTATGCCTTTTACATTACATCCACTTACATGGTCATAATGCCAACATACCATCTCATTTCATCTGTATGTGGCTTATTAATTATACTATCATCAAATATCAAACAACCATCCTCGCTTTCATGCTGTCTAAATAATGGTTTAACATTATGCCATAAGAATTTACTGTCATGTTCGTGGTTAGATAACATCCGTGTTATTTTGGAAGGTGGAAGAAATTTTGTGTAAATGAATTTACATAACTTATCTTATGGCCTCAACTTATTTCAGTAATTCTGCCTTTATATATTCTAATAGGCTACCTAGTTCTGTTCCTTCTGGCGCTGCTACCCATTCTAGTTGATCAATCTTATCTGAGCAAGAATTGATAAAAAAATTAACTTCCACATCTTTAGTTGCTGATAGAAAACTTATTGCAATTTTTAATGTTCCTGGAACATGAGCAAGAATTTTTTCAAAATTTGACATCTCAGTTAATAAATCTTCTATTATTCTTTCTTTAATTGCCTGTTGATAAACAATTTTTAAATTCGAATCAAAATTATGTAAATCACCAATAGCATTTTTTGATTTTAACTTTTCTATTACTATACCATTTAGATCTTGTAATTTATTTATAATATTGTTGTCATAGCCTTTGATAACATTCTTACAACAAAATAACATGTCTATAGCTGGATGCATAGCCCTAAATCCAGTAAAGAGCCTTTCATAAATACCCTTTAAACAACTTATTGTATCACCACTCCCGTTATATGCATTAGCTGATTCTAAAAATGACTGTTTAAGCCAAAGTTCCCATCTTGTTTGGGCAGTATTAAGCCCCTCATTCCATAAATTACTATCATAATCGATAAAAGCACAAATTCTAGGTAAAACAGATTCCAATTTTTCTTTATAATCACCACCAGATAGTATTCTATTTAATGCCATAGTTATTTCGCTTTGATCTTCTTTAGACTCTATAAGAAGTATTTTTGCTCTTAAGTTTTCTACGCCAAATTGGATGGATGGGACACTAAGCTCCTTTATTATAGAATCAATTATCTCAATACAAACATTTTCAACTCCATTAGTGAAGTTATGTACTTCAAATGCAATACCTTCTAATGCCCTCCCATTTACAACCATATCTTGTCGAGCAGGGATGTTAATCCTTCTACTTGCACCAATGTTCTCTACATAAATACGTATTGCATTGATAACTAAAATTGAATTTGTTGCGGTATACTTAGCTAAAATTGTTTGAGCAGAAATAAATTCACCATAAGTATTTAGTAAGTCGGGTAAATAATTACTACCATAATAATCACTGTCACTAAAATTAAAAAGTTTTACAATTATATTCATATATAAATTACTCTTTTCTGTAGAAAGCCAGTCAGAGTTATTCTGCAGTAATTCAAAAGCACCCTTAGCATAAACAAGAATATTGCTCCCACCTGATCTTGTTGCGATGCATCTTGTTATAAACAACTCCACTATGCCTTTGAATGTATCTTGCT
>JBKDHQ010000010.1:0-11243 GCA_046336365.1 Neisseriaceae bacterium | reverse complement strand
CAATATTTATCAAGATGTGGTTTGATCTTGTACTTCCCTATATTAGGGTGATCTTTTCTCATCTTACAAATGAATTTTACTATTCTGCTATCCCAATTTGCTTTGCGGATATTATGAGGACGTTTATATTTTATTTCTATTTTGCAACCATTATCTTGGCACGCTTTATATAGTTTTACATAATTATAGTAGCTAGATTTACTTAGTTCAAATGCTTCTATGGCTGCTTTATAGCCATAGTTCAATCCAAATTCAACTATTTTTATTATTTTCTGCGCTTGCTCTGTCAACTCTGATTCATTAATGCCTATTTTATATATTCGTCTTATATTTATTGGTTGACCTATTATTCTATACATCGAAAATCCCTCCATTAAAATACATTATTTTAATCGATTATTTTCCAATATGTATCCTGACTTATTCAAATGATTGCAATTACAATATATACAACAAAATTATCATTTTATTATTATGCCATAATTTTATGATACAATCTCTACTTACTAGGGAAGAACATTTATCTTGCAAAACTAAATAGTGTCAGTGCATAAGTTGTCATTAATACAGCGAAACAAATACCTCAATAATTTTACGAATATGAATAAACTTTTAAATTGGTATCTAACCGAAACTCAAAATAATAATTTAATCTATGATGAAATTCAGGCTAATGTAGTAAAAGAGTTTGATAAATTCTTAGCAATCTATAATTCTTATAACTATTTATCTCGATTTTTTGCTGTTTTACACCTAAACAGATATACAACAAAAAAATTAGGGTTTTATATCTACGGTAATGTCGGACGTGGAAAATCAATGCTTATGAATGAGTTTTATTCGCAATTTCCAGAGCATCATAAACTTAGAATTCACTTTCATGAATTTATGCATAATATTCACCAAAAGTTAGCAGAACTTAAAGATAAAAAAAATCCATTAGCAACAATAGCAAAGAACTTTAAAAGGCAATATCGTATAATTTTTTTAGATGAGATGCACATAAGTGATATTGCAACTGCAATGATATTAAAAAATTTATTTGAGAATTTATTTAAAGAAAATATTTATATAATCACTTCATCAAATTATGCACCAACTGATCTATATCATGATGGATTAATGCGTGAAAGATTTATACCAGCCATCAAACTTTTCGAAAAATATTTAAAAATTATTAATCTTGAAAGCCCACGAGATTATCGCTTGATCAATAGTAGCATAAATCATTTGTTTCTAATCAATATACCACCTGCACATGAAGATTTACTAAAACTATTCAATAAAATTAGCCACAATAAGTCAGTTACAACTAATGGTTTAATTGAAATACAAAAGAGAAAAATTAGCTTTGAAAAAAAAAGTCACAATATTATATGGTTTAGTTTTGATATAATTTGTGGTGACTTACGTAGTCAATTAGACTATCTAGAACTTGCTCAAAATTTTAACTGGTTTATCATAGAAGATGTAAGACAACTTTTGCCAAAAGATAAGGAAATGGCAAGAAGATTTACACTATTTATTGATATCTTATATGATGAAAACAAAAAACTCATACTATCTAGCAGCTGTGACATTAATAATATATATATTGAAGGTGACTTCGCTATTGAATTTAAGCGAACAATCAGCCGTTTATCTGAAATGCAAACTGATGAATATTTGAATAAAAAACCAATTAATCCAATAATTGAGACATAACCTGAAAAATTAAATGATATAGCGTTATAAACAAAAATATATATGAATAACCGTGTAATTATACCGAATTGGAATAAGCCAACAAAAGTCAAAGTGCTAATAACTACCAGAAACGGTGGCGTATCTATGGGAGCTTATAGAAGCTTTAATTTAGCAGCACATGTTGATGATGATCCTACTTTAGTATTGCAAAACCGTAAAATTCTATCACAATATTTACCATCAGAGCCTATATGGCTAAAACAAACCCATAGTACAAACATATTAAATCTTATTGATAATATAGATAATATTAAGATCAATCTTGAAAATGAATATGATGGGATTATCACGAATAATAAATCTCAGGTCGCAGTAGTGATGACTGCAGATTGCATACCACTATTATTAACAGATAAACATGGAACTTTTGTTGGAGCAATTCATGCTGGATGGAGAGGACTTGCAAATGGAATAGTAGATAATGTTCTCACACAAATTAATGTGATTAAAAAAGATATACTTG
The DNA here is from genome assembly GCA_046336365.1 of Neisseriaceae bacterium. GTDB lineage: Bacteria > Pseudomonadota > Gammaproteobacteria > Burkholderiales > UBA11063 > Aquella. Next base: position 9,034 of record JBKDHQ010000010.1, on the reverse strand, counting down.
CCTATATAGGACCCACTATTTGCAAGCACCATTTTGAAGTAGGTCATGATGTCTATCAACTATTTAATTTAAGCTTTAACTACGATAAATATTTTGTTTCACATAATAATGGTAAATTTTTATGTGATTTACCCTCTATTATAAAAGAGCAACTTATTAATAACGGTATTTTAGAAGAAAATATCACTAACAGCAATCTTTGTACTTATTGCAAAAGCGATTTATTCTTCTCCCATCGAAGAGATAAAGTTACCGGTCGTATAGCAAGCCTTATTTGGTTAGTTTAAATATAATTGAGATTGCTTTACAATATTTTTTGCTATGTTAATAAATGTTTTTAAAATATTGGTTTTGTAATTAATTTCGGTAATCTTATGTTTAACTTTAATAATTACTCTTATAAACACTGATCATTAAAGTTTTCTGATAGTTCACTACTCATAATTAGATCATATATTTCTTCAATAGACGTGTTTATCAAATCATTGGTTTCTTTCTCTTGATTATCAATCCATTGCTGAACTTTAACAAGGTTTAAAATAAATATTTGATCAAGAGTTAATTCTAGTGCTTGATCAATTGTTATAATTTTTTTCTTAATATACTTTTGTACTGCTGAATCATTAAAAGTATATATGTGATGAGGAGTTAATTGATCTACTTGTTCAGATGTAAGCAATCCTTTAAGAACATATTTCCTTAAATAATTAGTTAATGAGGAATTTTTAAATCCTACAATAAATTCTTCGCGATTAAGTTGACTTTGCAATAGTCCACAATTTCTAGAAAAATCTTCCATTTTTTCTTCATAATAACGGTCTAATTTGACACTTTTATTTGTTATTGTTTTATTATAGTTTTCAGCACCTTGTGTTATATCAAATTCAAGCACATTATCGTGCATATATGCATCTATAATTGATTTTTGATCATGTGGTAAATTTTCTCTTAAATCCTCTAATACCTTTATTATGTCATCTTTTAATATATACAAACATGCTTCATCTTTATCACACATTACTAATATTACTAAAGCTTCTTGAAGATTTACTGACATAACGTTTGAAGAATAGCTATCACATACTTCTAAAATAATAAAATTTTCGATAATATGATTTTTTGCTTCTTTATATGTACTTTCATTATTAGTTTGAAATAAATTCACTTTTCTTACTATTTCATATAATTCGTTTATGATTTGTTTTTTTTCTTCAGTTTTAGTTTGATAATATGTTCTATCACAGAATGGGTAATGTATATTACGATTTTCCACCTAAGCTTTTCCTTCTTTATAAATGAATTAGCAATTTTTTGGTTACAAGATTTTATATAGTTATTATAATAACTAACAATTTAATATAAAAAATAATTATTGTAATTTGGATAAAATATAAATTTGAAATTATATACAGAAAATTTAATTTAGGGAATTTTCATCTTCAAAATTTTTATATAACAGATTCCCATATTTAATATAATTATTAAAATACCCAGTATACCACTGATTTAAGGCAATACCAGCATTGTTAGATTCAATAATATCAGTATAACTATCAATCCCACCTGTTCTGATAACATTAAATTCATAATCTAAATTAATTTTATTACGATACTCTACTGCTATTTTACATAGTTGTAGAGATGTTAGCTTTAGCACTCTTCCCCCTACGCCACCGCTAAAATTATCAGTAAAATATTTAAATAATTTTTTATCAGATTTATTAAGCTTATGTAAAATTTCAGAATATTTAGTTGAAGTATTGCCAATATTAATACCATCAAAACGGTATTTAAACAATATATCTAAAAATTTTGGAAGATGTTCACTATTTATGTCATTAGATAATTTGATGATAACTGGTAAATTACGCTCACGATTTGTTAGAAAATTCTGCGAGATATACTGTAGGCGCGACTCTAAATTATTAAAATCTGCTCCAACATTAGGGCAACTTTCATTTATCTCAATAAAATCAATTTGTGTATTTGCTTGATATTCAAATAAGCTTTTAACTAATACTTCTAATCCAATCATTTCATCGTAGTCAGGAGAACGCATAACACTCCAACCAATTGGGCAATCTTCGATCTTATTTTGAGTAATAACTGATTTACTTAATATATCATCACCTAAATTAGGTAATCCTAAATAATTAACAGAACATTGCGATAAAGGTAAGGTAATAAATGGCTGTTTAATACTTTTTTTAATATTACCTAATCTACAATTAGCTGTACTAGTTCCTCCCAAATATGCGCCAGCTCCCTGAGCTGATACAATATCATAGCCTTCTCCATTCTTAAACATACCAGCTGCATTAAATAAAGGATAACGAAAGTTTATCCCCCATAATATTCTAGATTTATCTGCACTATGAATGATTTCTGTATTTAGCACCTTCTCTTGGTAAAATTTATTCATAAAATATTGTCTACCAATAGAATATAATTTTACTTTTAGGTGATTAGGAAGTAGTTGAATTAATGGATGTAGCTTATGCATTAATGCGGCAAATTTATAAGCACTGATCATAAAAATAAGCCTTTAACTACAAGGTATATAAAGTATTATTTGCATATATATATTGAGGAAACCCAGTTAAGTTCATACCAGTATATGGTGACCATTTTACTTTAGTATATAGATTTTTATCCTCTATCAATTTAAATTTTTTTATATTCAAAAAAACTAAATTATCATTTTCAGGTAAACTAAATATCTTCTTGGGATTTAAATATGCTAATTCAATAATTCTATCTAATGTTAACTTACCTTCTTTATATGCTGTTATCAATAACGGTATGGTAGTTTCAATACCAGGTATACCTGATGGACATTTACAAAGTACAGCATCTTTTTCCACTAAAGTATGTGGAGCATGATCTGATGCAATTGTATCAATTAATCCATTATTGACTGCTTGCCATAGATATTCTCTATCTTTAGTCGATCTCACTGGCGGATTCATTTTAACTCGACCTTGTAGCTTATCATACATAGTGTCATCAAAGAATAGATAGTGTGGACATGTTTCTGCAAATACTTTAATTCCACGAGACTTTGCATCTTGAATCAGATCAATTTCACCAATAGTACTAACATGAAGAACATAAGATGTTACATTATAAATTTCTGATAACTGTATAACTAATTTAACTGCAGTTTGTGCAGCTAAGGGAGACCTAATTACCGAGTGATATTTAAAATCAGTTTCATTAAGAAATTTGTTACTATTTTCTCTAATGATAAGCTCATCTTCAGCATGCAATGCAACTATTAAATTAAATTTTGCGGCTAATGCATAGATTGCATGTAGGCTACTTTCATCATCTACTAATAAATCCCCTGTTGATGAACCCATAAAAACTTTGATTCCAGCAATTTTATCTTTTACTTGATGTATGTGATGAAAATTATTTTTATCAGCTCCAAAGAAAAGTTTGTAATTCAAAGGAAATCCAGATTGATTAATCTGACTATTAATAAGTTCAACTTTATTATTTAGACGCTCAAGAGTATTAGTAGCAGGCTTGGTATTAGGCATATCAAAAACAGTAGTATAGCCACCATAAAATGCAGCTTTGCTACCAGTAATCCAGTCTTCCTTATGTTCCATACCCGGTACACGAAAATGCACATGTGGATCAATAAGCCCTGGTACCACTAATAATTCAGAACCATCAATTACTTCATTTAAACCATCAGATAAGTTAAAATCTTTTTGAATTCCAGATATAGTCATTACATTACAAATTTGAGTCATATAAAGACCATCCTTTATATTTTATAATTTTTAATATTTTCTAAGAAAAATGTCTGTTCGCAATAGTGACAAGTTAGAGTTATTTTTCCTTGACGATTTTTGGAAGTAATAAATTTTGAAACATGTTGATGAGATACACAACGAGTATTTGGACAAACTATAATGTTATTAATAACTGGTGGCAAACTAATAATAATTTTTTTAGTAACTTTATAATTTTCAATTATTGATAATGAGCTACCAACACAAAATAAACTAATTGCATCAATTTCATCTTTTGTCAAAATTCCATTTTCAATCTTTATCAAATCTTTTAATCCAAGCTTTTTACTAGGTAAATTTAACCCAACTCCGATTTGATTATTTTTGTTCTTCAAATTTAAAACCTTGATAATATACCAGGCATTACCACTAGGTATATGGTCTAAATTTATGCCATTTGTTAAGTATCCTATATGCTGCTTTTTATCTTTTTCCATTATTATTTTCTAACTTATTTAATTATAAACTTAGCTAAATGTCCATTAGCAGATTGCATAATAACTGCAGATCCATTTGAAATTGGATAAGAAGTACCATCATACAAATTTGAGCTAATTCTTGATACCAATGCACCAGTACCCTTATCAAATAAATTTATATAACCATCTATTTCAACTGTGGCGATATAATTATTTATAAATGCAGGAGAGCCTAAAACACGATACTGTAGTATATTACTTTTCCATATAGTTTTACCTGAATGTCGGTCAAAAGCATAAACAACTCCATCTTGGCCAATTGCATACACATTTTGTTCATCAGTTAAAATTTGGGTTGAAGTACTAAATTTATTTGACCAAATAGTATTACTTGAAATTGCATCTAAACATGTTATATTACCATTGTATGAACCTACACAGATAATCCTGTCGCTATTTAATACTGGACGCATATCAATATCAATTAATTTATCAAAATCAGTCGCACCAGAAGGTACTGCTATAAAGGTACTCCAAATAGTCATTCCATTTAATAAATTTATTACTGATAATCTGCCGTTAGGACCACCTGTAACTAAAATATCTTCTGATGGCGCTATCTGAAAGGTATTAGTTGATCTTAACGTCAGTGTTGGTATTGGCTGTTGAACCACCCATAGTAAAGATCCATTCTCAGTATTATATGCTAAAAGTGTAGCATCATTAGTTCTAACAATAACTATATTATTAGTTGACTGTGGAGCTTCAATTGATAATGTTGGTAATTTAGCTTTCCATTTTATTTGATGGTTAGCCTTACCTATTGCAAGTAAATAGCTATCTGCTGTAGTAACAAAGATAGTATCAGAATTAATTGCAGTTCCGCTAGTTAATTTCTTATCAAGTTTAAAACTAAAAATTTTAGTACCATCGCTTGAATCAAATTTATAAATTCTACCTGAACTATCAGCAGTAAAAATCGCATTATCTGCATCTATAACAGGAACAAAACTACCCGGGCTACTATTTGATAAGCTTCCCACATCCCATACTATAGAAACATTTACAGAATTATCAATCTTTGGTACTGGATTTGGCTTTGGTGTATTATCTGTTGCACAGCCAAATAAAAAAATTAAAAAACAAAGGAATAAACACTTTCCTGATAAGTTTTTAATATGTACTGTATCAGTGTAAAACTCCTGAATATGCTTAAAGAATGAAAGCCTGCCACCGCCATTTGGCATTTTATTAAAATAAATCAACTTAGTTACCTAAAACATCTAATTTCATTTGTAGCGCTTGAGCTAATTCCTGATTACCAGAGGAGGAATCAAGAGCGGCTTTATAGGCATCGATTGCTTTTAATTTATTATTAAGCACTAAGTATATATCTCCACGCTTAGCATAAAATAATGCCTGAAATTCTGGAGTAGTTTTATCCATCATCAGCGATAATGCATCTTTAGTATTTTTTTGATCAATATAAATATCAGCAAGTCTTAATTTAGCTATTTCCACCATAGACTTATCTCTAGTATTGCTAATTAACCACTTTAAATAATCAGATGATTTAATTAAATCATGATTATTAAAAGCAATCTTAGCCGCCCACATGGTTGCAAACGTCGTATATTCAGTTTTTGGATATTCTCTTTGTAATTGGTCTATTGTTAAGTAAACGTTTTTAATATCATTAGCCGATACCGCATCTGTAAATGTACTATATATCACTGCTGCTTTTTGAGCATTAACTTTATATCTATATGTCAATAACTCACTTGATGAGTAAGCAATAATTACAACTAGTAAAAAGCCAATTACATATTTTCCGTAATCACGCCAAAAATATTTTAACTTACTTATTTGCTCTTGTTCATCTAGATTTAAACGAACCATCCCTTATTTCCTTTTCAAATATTCGATTATATTTGCAAACGGTACTAACTCTTGAGTTTGTCCATCCATCAATTTTACCATAATTTGGTTGCTTTCCATTTCATTTTCACCAACAATCAAAGTTATACTACACTTAAGACTATCAGCCTTTTTTAACTGAGACTTAAAACTTGTACTCAAAAGGTTTTGTATAACATTAAATCCATTCTTACGCAACATATCAGCTATTTTCATGGCATATAATGATGTATTATCTCCTGATGTTGCTATAAATATATCTGGACTAATTTTTTCTGGCAATTTCGCTAATTCTTTAGTAACCAATAATAATCTTTCCATACCTAAGGCAAATCCAATCGCATAATTTTTTTTACCACTTAATTCTTCAACCAAAGGATCATACCTACCACCTGCCGATACAGTCATTGGTGTACCTAATTTGTCAGTAACCCACTCAAAAACGGATAGATTATAATAATCAAGTCCACGCACCAAACGATGATTTTCAACAAAGTTAATACCTAATTTAATTAGATTATCTTTCCATTTTTCATGGTAACTTATTGATACATCGTTCAAATACTCAATTAGTTTTGGTGCATTATTAACTAATTCCTGCATAGAGGGATTTTTTGTATCTAAAATACGTAATGGGTTTTTATATAATCTTTTTTTAGCGTCTTCATCTAGCATATCCAGATTATCTTCAAAATATTTAATCAATGCTAAACGATGACTTGCCCTCTCGTCTTTATTTCCTAAACAATTAATTTCAAGTGTTAGATAATCTTTAAGCCCTATTTTTTCCCATAAATCATATTGCATTAGTATAATTTCAGTATCAATATTAGTATCACAAAAACCAAGCGCTTCAACCCCTAATTGATAAAACTGGCGATAACGACCTTTTTGCGGTCGTTCATGACGAAACATTGGCCCAATATACCATAGTTTTTGGGTGTTATTGTATAATAAATTATGTTCAACAACTGATCTTAAAGTCCCTGCTGTGCCTTCTGGTCGTAAAGTTAAGCTATCTCCATTTAAAGAGTCTATAAAACTATACATTTCTTTTTCAACTATATCGGTTACTTCTCCAATAGAACGAGTAAATAATTGTGTATTTTCAACTATAGGAGTACGAATATTCTCATAACCATAGCTAAATAGCCATTTTAAAATAACACTTTCTAACCATAAATAATAATAAGAATCCTGAGGCAATATATCATTCATGCCTTTAATCCCAGTTATGCTATCCATTACCTAATATGCCCCTTTTCTGCTTAAAACAACAATTAAAGTCCGAAAAATAATTACAAAATCATACCATAGCGACCAATTTTTTACGTACCAAACATCTAAACGAACCCGATTGGTATAATCAACATCATTTCTACCACTTATTTGCCATAATCCAGTTATTCCAGGACGTACTAGTTTATAATAATAAAAATCATTATTATATTTAACAACTTCAGCATCAATGATTGGTCTTGGCCCTACTATGCTCATATCACCTTTTAAGACATTAAACAACTGAGGAATCTCATCTAAACTGGTTGTTCTTAAAAATTTACCAATTGTAGTTATTCGCGGATCATTTTTTAATTTAAAATCTTTCTCCCACTCTTTTCTTGCTTCTTCATCAGTTGCTAATATCTGCTTAAGAATTTCTTGACTATTTTGATGCATTGTTTGAAATTTAATACAATTAAAATAATTGCCATTACGCCCTATTCTTTTATGTTTAAAAAATACTTTGTTTCCAGACAGTTTAATCAAAATACTAAATAGTATAAATAGTGGTGAAAGCAGTATAATTCCCATAATGGATAAAAATATGTCACTTGACCTCTTAATAATTCTATTAATTCGACGAGATAGATTATTTTTCAGCCTCAATATAACTTGTTCATTACCAAAAAAATGATCCAGTTCCACACCGTATAAAGGAATACCTAATACATCTGGCACAACTGAAACAAAGGTAAACTTAGTCTGAATTATATCTAATTGCTTTATATTTTCAGTTAATTCTTGTGTTTCTAAAGCAAAGATTACTTCAGCTTCATTAGATGTATCTGAATCTAATAATTTATTATAATTATATACTGGAATATTATCTTCAAAGCTATTAATATCCTGAATATCAATTTTATTTTGTATGTTTATGAACCCAATTATTTTATAACCTAACAAATAGTTTAGTTTTAGTAATCTATATGTATCCCTAGCATTTTTACCACAACCGACTATATATATATCGCGTTGCCAAAAATTTAGAATTAGCAATACATTTTTAGTTAAATAACGAAAAAATGGTAGAATAAATAACAGAAAAAACCAAAAGGCAACATTGACTAATTTTACGATGTGATGGGCTAATAGATATGTAAGAGCAAAATGAATTATTGCAAATACAAATATAGTAAGATAAAGAAGCTTTATTTCTTCCCAAGTTGGGCGCCTTTTAGTATAATGCTCTTGTTGCCAAAAAACAGCTAATATAAAAAAACCAAATATTTTGGCAAGACCTAACTTGTTTAAATCAATATACTCTTGCGAACCAGGGCGCAAAATATTCAAAACATATACAGCTAAAATCAAACTAACGCAAAGCGCAATACCATCAGATAAAATTAAGCTCATCTTCTGAATAATTGATTTTTTCATCTATAACCTATTAATGTATTAGTTTTATCATTTAAATAACCATGATTATAATACATAATAGGAAATACAAGAAAATATTATTCTATAAGTAAACGGCCCATTCAATCATGAAAAGCAACAGAGGAATTTTTGTTGCGTGCTAGATTACATGAAATACGTTGTAAATATTTAGCAATAACCTCATTAGGTGTTTTAAAATTTAGAGCTTTTCTAGGTCTATGATTTAGGTCATTT
>JBKDHQ010000009.1:0-1286 GCA_046336365.1 Neisseriaceae bacterium | reverse complement strand
GTTATAATGTTAAATTTTTAAAGATCTACTTACTTTTTGTCAGGTATTAAGGCTAGATTTCTTAAAAAATTCTTAATTTTTAAGAGCATTCGGATTTTTGGCTCATAAAATTAGTGAAATTTCAGAATTCAACAGCCCCATAATGTTGTTATTATGAAACAATTAAATAAAACTAATCAAAAAGTAAAAACGGCTAATGCAACTAATACCCAGTTTAACCCTGACTACTGTCATTTATTAATTGAGCACTGTGAAGGTGGTCATTCATTAGAAACCTTTGCTGGTGCTTATAACATTAGCCCAGATAAGATAGTACAGTGGGCTATGGAATATCCTAGTTTTAAAGACGCAGCAAAAATTGCTTTGACTAAGCAGATGTATTATTGGGAATGTCAATTATTAGATGGTATGCGAAGTGGAGAAAAGTCACAAATCGAATGTGCTAAATTAATGATAACCAGTTTTAAAAACGTAACTGAAAATAAAATCCGTGATAGTTTATATGATGATTATAAAGAACACAAGAATGAAAAAATACGCACTAGCGATATGGATTTAGCTAAGGAACTACAAGCGAAATTAACTAAATTAGGTAACTTAAGTTTAGGAATTGATGAATAGAATGAGCGCACCAGATCGAGATACCCAATTAGCCAGACGTATATATAGGTTACCTACACCATATAAAAGTGTAATTCTACAATTAATTGCTAAGTGTGAAGATTTATCTACTGAATATTGTATAAAGCAGCATATAAATAATGGTTTAAGTATGATTGCATCTTGCACGGTAGATTCTGGTTATCAAAAATTGCCTAGAGTTAAAACTAAATACTATTTTATTGATAAGCAAAATAATAATAGATTAACTATTGAGCAAATGGCAAAGAAGTTCAATAAATCGACTAAAACTATCTATTACTGGATATATAGTAAATATAAAGAATTATTTAATAATTATGAGGTGATAAGAGAATGACTAATGTAAATGCACAACAAACAACTTCATCCCCAATATTAGGCACACCATTATTATATCAAGTGAATCAAAATACCATTGGTCACGCGGTTGCAATACAAAATAATAATATCCATACTTTAGCAATACAAGGAGCTAACTTTGGTGGTGGTACTGTTGCTATTGAATGGTTGTAAGTTAGAATATTTACCTAATGCCTAGAAATTAGGTATAAAATAAGTTTCTCTTTTTAAAGGAATTAAGGGGGTTTGTGGGGTTGATTACTCTTCCCCACGCAATCGCTGGCGATCGTTGCATGGTTGGTCAT
>JBKDHQ010000008.1:0-15383 GCA_046336365.1 Neisseriaceae bacterium | reverse complement strand
TAAATACGCTATCTAAGTTAGTTCTTAACACAATATCCCAAAAATCCTTAGTCATTTTCTTTAATGTACTATCCTTTGTAATCCCAGCATTATTAACTAAAATATCAATTGGACCCACATCTTTTTTTATTGCTGCTACAGCTTTTTCACATAAATCAAAATTAGATACATCACATTTATATGCTTTGAACGAATACCCATCATTTTCCATGTCACTTAGCCAAGTATTTGCTTTTTCCTCATTACTTGAAAAAGTTGTAACAACTGAACAACCGGCTGATGATAATGCTTTACATATTGCAGTTCCAATACCTCCCATACCACCTGTCACTAACGCAATTTTACTCATATAATGTATTCCTCTTGTAAAAACACCCTACTCTTAGGAATTGGTCATTATACACTTTTTTAGAGTATGACTTAAACAATCCCTATACACAACATAAAAACGACTAAATAGCATACTAAAACATAAGCCATATTTTCTGATAATATAGCAATTTTTGTTATGAAAGTAAAAGTTTAATCTTATTAGAATTTTTGATATAAAATGATTACCTAAGATTAATAAAATTAACATTTAAAACATAATTGTACTACAATATTTAAATAAAGGTTCTATTTTTTAGGGGCATTGGTATGTCATTAACTTTTATTCACCATCTATTACAAAGTTTTATATTACCTCCATTAAATGCCATGACAATTATTATTATTGGCCTATTTTATATAAATAGAAAAAGAGAACTTGGTAAGACATTTATTACAATTGGTTGTATATTTTTATACTTTCAGTCTACACCATTTTTCGTCTATACCTTATCTGGACTTATTGAAAAACCACAAATATCTCAGGAAGAACTAAATAAAACTCAAGCAATTGTAGTTTTAGGCGGAGGGATTAGAACTAATGCTTATGAGTACCCAGAAAAATTTGCACCTAATTCTTTTACATTAATAAGGTTAGAATATACTGCATTTCTTGCTCATCAAGCTCCGGATAAATTAATAATTGTCTCTGGAGGAGTTGCATCTGCTAAAAGTCATTCTGAAGCAGAAATAATGAAAAACACTTTGCAAAACACATTTAATATTACAAATCCAATATTAGTAGAAGAGCAATCCCGTAATACTAATGAAAATGCTAAATATGTAGCAGAAATGCTAAAAGAACTTAAGTATAATGATATCGCTATTGTTAGTCAAGCCGTTCACTCAACTAGGGCTGTTGCACTATTTAAGAAATATGGTATACATGCAGTTGCAGCCCCAACTGACTATATGGGGCATTATACTCGTAACCTAAATCTAGGGAGTTTTATCCCCAATGCAGGAACAATGTCTAATTGTGCAGCACTTTTACATGAGTTATTAGGGTACTTTGTATATATAACCCTTGATATTGACGACAGTAAGTATTTTTAATTTGCCAATTGCAAACTAAAAATAAAGCACCATGTAACTACATGGTGCTTTTAACTTATCAGCCTAATAAAGATTTCTTCAAACTGCTATCTACAGGATCATCACCTAACCATATATTTAAAAGAGCATTATAAAATTCTGCTCCACCAGCAATAGGTTTATCTATTTTATTTTCATTAACAATTAATTGAGTTCCTGATGCTGGATTAAATTCTAATTTAATAATATCACCCTCTTTTACTTTACCAATTTTATGCATCAAATTTTCAAGAGTTTCAATTTGTGGCTCTAGCTTATCTAAAACTTTTTCAGAATTATTATCCTCTAATCCATCCTTCAATGCATCAATAAACTTTTTCGCGGTTACCTCACGTAGCATATGAATTTCAACTAATTTTGGCCCAATCATAGCGATTAAATCTTCAGCAGAATTACTTTTCTTAGGTACATATAGACCAAGTGTATAAACTTTTACAAAAAGCTTAGTTCTTATTCCTGCACCATTTAAAGTTAACTGAGAATTAGCTACCTTAGTTATTTTTGTATAATTTGTTGTTGCTACTTGTACAGTATGATTATTTGCCCAAGTATTTGAAAAACCTATGACTAATAACAAAGTACATAAAATTTTTGTTGTGGACCTAATAAAATTATTCATAACATTTCCTATTCTAAACATTAAACATACATTATTACGAACAAGTACTATGAACTAAGAATAGACAATTCTTAATCAAACGGTATTGTACATTAATAATATCTGATAATGCCAAAAATATTTAAAATAGAGTACGAGAATAAACTCTTCATATTTTGCTTGATCTAGATCAAAATAATACTGTCCAAATTCTTTCACTCATTGTATTGTTTTTGGATAACACTATTTATGAAGAAGAGATGTTAAAAAGCTTAATTACAAAGATATTGCTAAATTTGACTAAAAGAAGTAAGAACTTATGATGCTAAATATAGATTAAATAGCTTCTCAGATAGATTTAATTAAAATTAGATTATATTTAACATAATAAATTTGACACATGAACAAAAATATTGGCAATATATCCGGTATTAAATCTACTACTTAAAAGTAAATTTAATACCCTCAAACTCTATTTATACAAAGTGTTCAGGCAGTATCAATTTGTAACCCTCTATGGTCGATTTTTTGCCATCTTAGTATCTGTCCGTCACCCTTAAGTGGTTTAAGTTTAACCATTTTCCATGCACCACTAAGGTTTTTAGCAAATCTCACTTTCACATATTCACCTTTTCTGTTTTTGTAATATTGACCATTATGATCTGGAACAAATTCATCTCCCTCTTTATTATAAGTTTTGACTGCTCTATAATTTCCTTTAATACCTACTTCAACAATCTTTCCTTTTATAAATCTACCTCGAGCATTTAGGACATAAGGACCATCATCATCCAGAATAAAACCACCATCTTCTGTCTTTTTAAAATGTTGTTTTGGATTTAGAGGAACCAATGTCTTTTCATCTTGATCAACGAGAGAGCTTCCTTGTTGTGTATCTTCAATTGTACTTGTTGATTGTTGTGCTGCTTCTTCAATTGCACTTGTTGATTGTTGTGCTGCTTTTTCATCTACAACAGTAGCATCAACTTGTTGGCTATGAACTGGAACACTTGCTTCCCTTACTTCCTCCTCTCTAACCGCATCAGACTGATTAGGTAAATCTACAGAAGTACCTAAATTTTGAATATCTGGCTCTTGAGAATGTCCTCTTTCTAAAGCATGTACGCTGCTGCTTAATTGTTGTGCCGCTTCTTCATCTACAACAGTAGCTTCAACTTGTTGGCTATCAACTGGAACTATTGCTTCTCTTACTTCCTTATATCTAACCGCATCAGACTGATCAGATAAATCTACAGAAGTACCTAAATTTTGAATATTTGGCTCTTGAGGCTGGATTTCATATTTTTTGGATAATTCAAGTAAATTTTCTTCATAGATACGGGTAGATTTTTCACCAGTTTTTTCTGTAACGTCTTGGGTTAATTGCGATGGCCTAGGTCCTGTTCCATATATTTCTAAAAGCTCTCTTAAGTCTTCTATTGCTGATATATATGGTTTTATAATTGTGTCAATATTATTTGGAATATTTAACACCTTATCTTGCTCTTTTAAGTTTTTTAACATATTTGATAACTCTTCTTCTCTATTGAATTGAGGAGCTACCGGTAGAGCTGACTCTTCTGGAACTGATCCATCCAAGTTTCTTTTTTCCATATCTGTTGTTATATCTCCATCACCAATATTAATATCATTATCTCCCTTATATGATTGTGAGTCAAAATTTAAAGAGTTACTGCTATTATTTATTGCAGGACTCGGTTTTTTTACTTGAGCAGTCGGTACTGACAACACATTTGATATAGCATCAAGTTTTGAAGATGCTGCCTCATCATTTTCATTCCAACTACCACTAATTCCACCATTCAAGAAAAATGTAAATGATTCTGCGATATCACTTCTAATATATGTACGACCAAAAAAACATCCAGTTTCATGCATGGACTTACTCTCAATAAAACTTTTAATTTCCTCGTAATCATACTTCGGTAGGTTTAACGCCTCCAGTGAAATTTTACCCATTAAAAAATTATTAATAACCCTTTTTGGAAATCCTATGGATACTTGTTGACCATTTAATAGAGTTATTATACTAGATATATCTCTATGATTATCTTGAAGTTTTTTAAATTTATTGTTAGTTTCAGTAGTGTCAGCATTTAATCTTTTATTCGTACGTTTTGCATAATCACGCTTACCAGATCTAGGTGCATTTTTATTGCCACGATTTGTATTATTAACTAGATAAGTCAAATGCATAAAATTGATCATAATAATAGCTCCAAAAAAAGTTCATACCAAAATATTAGCATTGTTAGAAGAATTAATCAACGTAAATTTGGGGAGTTTTAAACACAAACATTGCTATATTTTTATAAATTTTGTATAATTACATATTGCGTATAATTACATATTGCATTTTTTCAAAAATTTTCGTAACAATTTATTGGAGTAATATTTATATGTTTCCAGGTGAAGTTCATAAATGGCGTGTACCAACTAACAAGTTGACACCAATAAAACAAGACATAGGAGATATAGATAAACTCAAACTATTTGAGCAAGGTGTTGATTATATCATTACTTCTAAAGCAACAACACCAGAATTAATACGTGAAATTCTAGGTTTTTCCAATACCAAGTGTGAAGCTTTTAAAAAGTTAAGTATTGATAACAGCTGGCTTTTTGCTGATGCTATAACAAGAGAAACCACTTATTTTATGGTTTTATGTTGCTTTAAGGATGTTAATATTGCCAATAAAATTGAAATACCAAGTAGATATATTAATGAGGTTAGTTTAAAAGGTAATATCATTAGCTTTACTAAAGAACCCTATACAAAAGTTAAGATTAAATTCGATAAATTACGTACAGCTTACAACTCAATATCCTTCTCATATACGAATAAGACAAATAAGTTAAATATTAAAGAATTATTCCATAATCATATTCATGACAATGGTAAATGTCGTGGGAGCGTTAAATATTGGCTTGAGGAAATGGCTAAAGCATATAGTTTAAATAAAGCTAAACGCACGAAACATAAGGATAAGTTTGTTAAAAGTTTAGAAATTATTAGTGATGAGCGTGATGTAGAAAAAAAGAACTTTAAAAACGCCGCTACTGGTTATAAAATTTCAAATTATAATGAATACCTTGAATGCTATAGAAAGATGAGAAATATTTTTGATATTTATACATCAATCAAAGATCTAGCTATTACTATAGATAACATTATCAAGAAAATGAGCTTAAATAATGTTTCTCAAATTTATATGGAAATAATAACTGGACCTCATGCTCTAGGCTTGATAATAATTGCTAAAGGAGATGGCCTCAAATTCATACTTTATGAACCAAATGATAAGCTTCTATATGGCAAAAAGTTTATTCATAGAGATGATTGCAATATAAGTGCATATCAACATATGTATTACAATCTTTCTGAGATCAAAGAGCTTTATGAAAAAGATTCTAATACTAGTTTACTGATTAAAGGATATATTCTCGCTAATAACAAAATCGTTACAAACTATATAATAGATTACCCTCAAATTAGTGGCAAGTTTGATGCTAATAATCAAAAAAGGCTATTAGGCTTGGCAATAATAAACCATGATTATAACTTAAGCAAAGAGATATTATCTACTACTCAAATTGGTGTAGATTATATTTTAGCTGATTTTGACTCAACACCACTTATGTTTGCTATCTACTATAAAGATTCTGAGATGGTAAAGATATTGCTTGAATATACACAACAAATAAATATGCAAGATTCGCAAGGAAAATCTGCTTTAGACATCGCAGTAAGTTTATATCAAGAAGAAATAATAAAATTATTAATCAGTGCTGGAGCAGAAACTAATAAATTAAAAGAGGATCCATATCTAAAACTTATTAAAAGTATTTTAAGCAAACAAACTTATAAACCCTATGCAAGTTGTAATAATTAATTGTTTACTTGATAGGGAACACAATCAAATTATATGAGGCTTAACTAGTTGTACAGATACAATTTATGGTCTCATTTTTAATAGCAATAAAATATCATACTTAGCTTTGCTTGACTTAAAAATTTATGTCAATAAGCTTTTGCAAAAATCATCTTTTTATTAGCTGTTTTCCCAGTAAATATACAAACCCCTGGATTATCATTTTGTTCTATTGGAATACATCTTGCAGTTACTTTTAATGGTTTTATATATTCTTCGATACATTTATCATCTATTGCATAACAACTAACGAAACCTTTTTCTTGATTTACTTCTTCTTTAAAAAAAGAATTAAATTCTTCAAAGTTATTTACATTAAACAAATGTTCATCACGAAAATGCTTAGCTTTAATGAACAATTTTTTTTGAATGTCATCTAGAATTTCAGTTGCTTTTTCAACAAACTGATCCACATTAATAAATTCTTTTTCTTTAGTGCTCATATCACGGCGAGCCATACATACAGAATCTTTATCTATATCACGAATCCCAATTTCCAACCTTATTGGTACGCCTTTTTTAACCCACTGCCATATTTTGTCACCACCACGTAAATCCCTATCATCAATATGTACACGTAAATCATCACGTTGATACATCTGCATAGTTAATTTTTGCATCAAGTTATTACAAAATTCAAGCACTTTAACTCTATCTTCATCATTTCTATAAATTGGAAGTATAACGATATGTTGTGGTGCAATTCTAGGAGGTACAACAAGGCCATCATCATCACTATGTGTCATAATAAGTCCACCTATTAAGCGCGTTGATACCCCCCATGAAGTAGTCCAAACATATCTTTGTTGGCCATCTTGATCTAAAAATTGAATATTGGATGCTTTGGCAAAATTCTGTCCTAGAAAATGTGAGGTACCAGCTTGTAAAGCTTTACAATCCTGCATCATTGCCTCAATGGAATAGGTATTAACTGCTCCAGGAAATCTTTCAAAACACGGCTTCTCACCTCTAATAACTGGCATAGCTAATACATCTTCCGCAAATTTAGCATAAACATTCAACATTTTTAATGTTTCTTCTATTGCCTCATCTTTAGTCCTATGAGCAGTATGACCCTCTTGCCATAAAAACTCAGATGTTCGTAAAAACATCCTTGTGCGCATCTCCCAGCGCATAATATTAGCCCACTGATTAATTAATACGGGCAAATCACGATAAGACTTAATCCATTTAGCATACATCGCACCAATTATAGTTTCACTAGTTGGCCGTATAACCAGTGGCTCTTCAAGCTCACCATCAGGTTTTAAGCCTCCTTCATTATCATCTACTAACTTATGATGAGTAACAACCGCACATTCTTTAGCGAACCCTTCTACATGCTCAGCTTCAGCTTCCAAATAGCTAAGTGGAATTAATAACGGAAAATACGCATTTACGTGTCCGGTCGCTTTGAATCTGCGGTCTAAATCTTTAACAATGGATTCCCAGAGGGCATATCCCCATGGCTTAATTACCATACAACCACGCACTGGTGAGTTATCTGCTAAATCAGCAGCTGTAATTACTTGTTGGTACCATTGTGGATAATCTTCTGTTCTTATTGGTGTAATAGCTGTTTTTATTGTCTTATTTTGTTCCATAAAAATTTCTTTTCCTATTTATTCATTAGTATATTAACATACTGCCTTACACCATCCTCAAGACTTAAAAATTCATCTTTAAAACCAGACTCTCGAAGCCAAGTAATATTAGCTTGTGTATAACATTGGTACCGTCCGACTAAATCATCAGGAAATGGAATATAATCAATAATACCATCTTTAATTGCCTTATCTAGAGTTAAACATTCTAATGCCTGATTAAATCTACATGCATTAATTGTTGCTAATGATAAGTCATTAAAACTCCTAGCTAAGCCTGTACCACAATTAAATATACCTGATATTTCTTCTTTATCATTTAAATGATTGTCAAAGAAAAACATATTTACTTTTACTACATCACTAACAGAAATGAAATCTCTAACTTGCTGTCCATTACCATATCCACCACAACCCTCAAATAATTTAACTTGACCAGTTCTTATATATTGATTAAAGTTATGTAATACAACTGAGCTCATTCTACCTTTGTGATTTTCACGATCTCCATATACATTAAAATAACGTAACCCCACCACTGGAGCACTTAAGCCGCTTTCAAAATAACGTCTAACCATCTGATCAAATAAAAATTTAGAATAGCCATATACATTTAGCGGTGCTTCAAAATCACGCTTTTCAATAAACTCAGTCCTCTCTCCATAAGTTGCTGCTGAAGAAGCGTATAATAATGGCACTTCATTTTTTTGGCAATATTCTAATAATATTGTAGAATACTCATAATTATTTTTCATCATATAGTTACCATCTTTAACAGTTGTATCAGAGCATGCACCTTGATGAATTATATAATCTAGTTGATTATCGTAGTTTCCGTTTTCAATTTCTTTAATAAAGTCTTCTTTATCTACAAAATCTAAGATATCGCAATCAATAAGGTTTTTGATCTTATTGCCAGACAATAGATTATCTACCACAATAATATCTTTATATCCTCGATTATTTAATTCTTTAATGATATTTGATCCGATAAAACCAAAACCACCTGTGACAACTATAATCATGTTATGACCTTTTTGTAATTAAAACTTATACGCCTATCACTAGTGAACGTAACATCCAAACAGTTTTCTCATGAATTTGCAAACGCTGTGTAATCAAGTCTAATGTAACTTGATCATCTGCAGGATCTGCAAAAATTAAAACACTGCGTGCAGTTTTAATCAAAATTTCATGAGCAACAATTAAATCTTTTACCATAGCTGTTGCCTCCAAATCTCCATCATGTTCAATTATTTTGGATAGTTTACTGAATTCAGAATAGCTACCAGGAGCAATAAATCCCAACGCACGAATCCGCTCAGCAATTAAATCAACGGCTAGAGCTAATTCACTATATTGCTGTTCAAACATTAAATGCAAAGTATTAAACATACTACCTGTTACATTCCAGTGATAATTATGAGTTTTTAAATATAAAGAATATGTATCTGCTAATAAATTTGCTATACTATTTGCTATTTTCACTCGATCATCTTGACTAATTCCGTCATTTATTTCAAAAAATTGTTGTTTTAACATGATATAGCCTTTAATAAAATCATTAAAATTAGAACCATAGCTCACCGTATATTATACCATATCCATATTTTTATAAATAGCAGCATACTTAGCAAATCATTGCAAGCTAATAAAATAACAAAGGAATTTATTGACTACAACAAGTGACACACAATCCAAATTTTATTGGCCAAAATATATATCTAAGTTTTATGACTAATTTTTATTTCTTAAACCAAAACTTATTATTAGTTTCTACATGCCTACTATCAGCTTCTGTATGTTGGTATCTCATAGTTGTTTCAAGCATACTATGGCGTAAGTTCTCTTTTACTACCCTAATATCAATTCCTGCATCTACTTGGTGTGTTGCTGAAGTGTGGCGTAACCAATGCGTTGATACTTTATCAATTACAAAAGCGGCGGCCGGATCAATTTGTTTAACTTCTTCAGCTATAGTTTTACAAGTTGTTCTAATAATCTTATATAACATGGAATCACTAATTGGCATATATTTACCTTGTCTAAACTTCACATTACATATAATTGGAATATTATGTTCCATATTAGTAGGATAATCTGGTAATTTTAAAAAGCGTCTATAATTAATTAACATAATTAACAGATCACTTGTAACCGGAATTTCTCCATACTTATTTCCTTTACCAACAACTCTAAGCCACCAATTATCACGGCGGTTAATAAAGTCACTCATTTTGGCATTTACAATCTCACTTCTTCTACAACCAGTTAGGTACAGTAATCCAAATATCCATTTTGTTCGCTCATAATTTTGCTGAGCAACCTCAGTATCTTTAGGTAATAATTCAATATACTCTATAATATACTTCCATTCTTTGTGAGTTAGATATTTATCTATTGTTTTATTAACTACTAAACTAGATTTAGACTTATTTAAGCTAAATGGATTATGTAGTAGATATCCACTTTGGACCAAATACATGTACAGATTTGAAAGTATCCGAATATTTAAATTTACACTAGATGGCGATAAACCTCTAACAAAAGGTTTCCAATCATTATGATCTCTTGGTTTTGCCGGACCACACCAAAACTCATGGGGCGTTGGTGCTTGTAAGAACTCTTCGTAGCCTTTTATGTCTTCACGTTTTAATTCATTAAATTTTATATTATTACTTAAACACCATAATAAAAACCTCTCTGCAGTTTGTCTATATGATATATAAGTATTCGCACTATTTTTAAACTCACTAAGCCAAGTTCTTATTGCCTCAATATCATTATTTGCATGAATATGCTTATACTTGAGATCAATATTATCAAGTTCTTTTTTAACCTTATAGATGATTAAGGGATTAGGTTTACTCATCAACTTCCTCCATATCACAATACTTTACCACACTTAAATTATATATTATAATAAAATTAACATTATAGCAAAATAATGTACACTAAAATTAGATAAGAACTACAATTATTTGACTAGAAACCTAAATAAACAAATTAGTTGGTATACAATTCTCTTAATTTATATTATAATAATGGTAAGGTCATATTAATTTTACAAATTAAATAAAATAATTTTATAATAAATTTCTTTGTAACAGCATATATTATAAGGTAATATAACCTAACATGAACGAATTTATAATAAAATTAAATTGACTTATTGATGGCTATTAATTAAACTGTACGGAGATTATAATAATAATGGAATATTCGATGAAATTCGATCCTGTAAATTATATACAAGAAGCCAGAAAACATGGATTTACTCAAGAACAGTCTGAATTTAATGCTCAGCAGTTAGAAATAATTATTGAACAGCACGCTCAAATTATAGAAAAAAAATCCTTAGAAAGTGAAAATAGGTTTGAGAAAAGTTTGCTATTGAGAAATCTTGCAACTAAATTAGATTTAAAAGAAACAAACTCCTCGCTACAAAAAGAAATTCATGAGACTAAAACTGAACTTCAAAAAGAAATTCATGATACTAAGACTGGGCTTCGAAAAGAAATTCATGATACTAAGACTGAGCTTCGAAAAGAAATTCATGATACTAAAGTTGAACTCAAAAATGATATAAAAATTCTAGATGTAAAAATAGAACAATATCGTTATAATACATTCAAATTAATTCTCTGGACAGGTGTAGGTATAACTGCTACATTATTAAGTACACTTGGCAGCATGTTAGCCAAGGGCTTTCACTGGTGGTAACGAATTAATTTATGAAAATCCAACAAATTATCGAAAAACATTGGTATCAAAACCCAAACCTTATACTGTCAATAATTCTTTTTCCTTTTTGTATCTTTTTTTTCGTCGTTAGCAAAATTCGCCGCTTACTGTATAGATACAATATTTTAACTAGTTATAAGTTACCAGTTCCAGTTGTTATTATAGGTAATATTAGCGTTGGTGGGGTTGGTAAAACTCCGCTTACCAAATATATTGCCCAACAGTTAATTACTCGAGGGATACAAGTTGGTGTTATTTTACGCGGATATAAAAGTAAAAATATGTGCCCAACAATTGTAAATTGCGCCTCAAGTAGCCTTGAAGTTGGCGATGAGGCATTGATTTATGCACAAAATGATATACCAGTTGCAATTGGTAGAGATCGATATTTAGCAGGATGCAAATTATTAGAAAAATATCCTAATATAAAATTAATTCTATCAGATGATGGCCTTCAACACTATAGATTAAAACGTGATTATGAAATTGTAGTTGTTGATCAAACCAGAATGTTTGGTAATAGTTTTGTATTGCCTATGGGACCACTTCGAGAGACAGTATCAAGGTTAAACTCAGTTAATACAATAATTATCAATGGTAAATTAGATGATACAAATACCTTTATGAACCATTATAATTTAAATAGCAGTGTACTTATTGAGAACCAAACTCTAATTTTAAAAACTATTTATAACCCAGCAACTAACATTTGTGTTAATACCTCATACTTTTCTAACCTAAATGTATGTGCAATGGCTGCAATGGGTAACCCTGGTAGATTTTTTGATTTTATTGTATCAAAGGAAATAAACCTTTCTTCTAAAATAATTTATCCAGACCATCATCATTATACAAAAGATGACATTCCAGATAATTTTGATGCAATTATAGTAACGGAAAAAGATTACACTAAACTTGCTAAACTAAATAATGGTAAAATATGGGTGGTTCAAATTGAAGTTAAGCTTAGCTCCGATCTATTAGTTAGACAAATATTTTCTCTACTCAATTCGGGGTCGCTATAAAGATTATAATCTACATACAAGTTATAACCTAAAGCTGCACTTTTTTATATTGTATCTTGTATTGATACATTGCATAGGTACATAAGATATAATTTTTATGTAATTTACAAGTTTTAGCAAACTTAAAGTTAAATTTCGTTTAAAATTTTGTCGTTTAAACTAATAGGTAATTAAAATGTTAGGTAATAAATTATTAGAAATTCTAGTTTGCCCTTTATGTAAGGCCAAATTAGATTATGATAAAAAGAATAGTGAATTAATTTGTAATAAATGTAAATTAGCTTATCCTATTGATGAAGATATTCCAGTAATGTTAATTGAATCAGCAAGAAAGATTAATGATGGCGAATAGCTTCAGGGTACTAATTCCAGCGCGTATGCAATCTGGTCGTCTAACACAAAAGATGATCGTCGATATTCATGGGTTACCCCTTATTGTAAGAACAGCAAAACAATCACAACAAAGCAATGCAAAATCAGTAACGGTAGCAACTGATAGTGATCAGATTAAAACTATTTGTGATAGTTACAATATAGAATGTATTCTAACTAGTGCATCACACCAAACTGGAACTGATCGCTTAGCTGAGTCAGTAAAAATATTAAACTATGCAGATAATGAAGTGGTTATTAATGTCCAAGGGGATGAACCACTAATTGATCCTAACATTATAAATAATTTAGCTAATTTTATATTTACTAAGCAAACTAGTGTAGCAACAATAGCGCATAGAATCTTCACCGAAAATGAAATTTTTAATTCAAGTATTGTAAAAGTAGTCCTAGATACAAATGGTAATGCAATGTATTTCTCAAGAGCACCAATTCCATATTATAGAGAAGGTTTTGGTGAGACCTTGAGTTTTAAGCTACCACAAGGTATTAATTTTCTACGTCATATTGGGCTTTATGCTTATACTGTAGAATTCCTAAATAATTATAATACAATGCCAGTATCTTTAATTGAAGATGTAGAAAAATTGGAACAATTACGTATATTATATAATGGACAGAAATTATCTGTATTAATTAGTGATATTATCCCTGAAGGTGGAGTTGATACTTTAGAAGATCTACAGAGGGTTAGACAAGTAATTGCTAATAATGAAATTTCTGGTAAAGGAGTAAGATAAATTTATGATTTGTGTTAATTTAAATGAGCTATTAGGTTCAATCATAATTAGCGGACCTGATGTAAAAACATTCATACAAGGTCAATTAACTAACGATATTAATATACTTGATGATCAAAATGAAAGTGGATCTTTTCAATATTCTGCATACCTAAACACTAAGGGGCGGATAGTTGCAAACTTTTGGATAAAAAAAGTAGATATAAATAAATACTATTTAATAACCCATAAATATTTAATTGATAAGTTAATTCCAAAGTTAAAAATGTATGTATTACGCGCTAAAGTATCAATTGAAAAAGCGGATAAATCTTTGACATTTACCAATAATCTTGTGACAAATAATGATGAATATATTGCCCTACCACATAATCACTTTATTATAATTGATAATAATAGCACTCACGATAGTAACCAACATATAGAAATTTTTAAAAATTATATTATTGATAATGGTATTCCCGTTATATATCCACAAACTCAGGAGCAATTAATCCCTCAGCACATAAATTTTGATGAACTTGATGGGCTTAACTTCAAAAAAGGCTGTTATTTAGGACAAGAAATTGTAGCTAGGATGCATTATCTAGGTCGTTCAAAGCGTAAAATGTACCGTTTTAGCTCAGAAGTCGAAGCAAAAATTGGACAAAGCGTTATGAGTCCGAAGTTGAATAATCAAGAAATAGGTACCATAATTGAAGTAATTAAACTAAATCAAAACTATATTGGTCTAGTTTCATTACAAACCGACTGTGTAGATAGTGCTTTTTTAGATATAGATAACACACAAAAATTATTAACGCTAGCGATAACGTACAACTAAAATTTGTAGTTTCTTTATATATAGCATTGATATCATCCCAAAATTTACGTTTACATAAAAAGTACGGTTGGCTATCTAATACCATTTCCGTTAATTAATTGAGCAAATAAGAGCATTGACAAGTTTCCATAACTTGTATCGCTCATACCTGCAATAAAAGCACTAACTACCAACTCAAGGGTGTCGATAGATTTATAAATTTTATTCTTAATAGTATGATTCGTTATGTATTCCCAGAGTTTTTCAATTTGGTTAAGCTCTGGTGAATAATCTAGCAGATAGAATAGCTTGATATTTTTAGGCACCTCAATACTTAGTGATTTGCACCATCTAGAACTAAAATAGCCTTCTTACTGCCTAAAAATTCTGCAAACTCATTTAAACATGTATCCATACATTCAGTATCTACATTTCGCATTATTGAATGCAAATTTTCCCTGTATTGTTTGCAATAGGAGAATACACATAAAAATTTTTAAAGCCTAATGATACATCAACCTGGGTTCGATCGCCAGTTTTAAACCAGCCATGACCAATCTTGGAATGAGTAGAAAAACGTGATTCATCAAAAAAAAACCGCACTTTCTGGATATATTTTAATTTCCTCAAAGAGATTTTTTGAATTATTCATGTTTTGATTTATCCTGCTATAATGTCTTGCTCTTGGCGTTATATAGCTAAACGGCAAATTCTTCATTATTTGATGCACCACAGATTTATGCAAAGTTATGCCAAAATTATCATATATCTTTATTATTACTTCTTTTATATTTTATTACACATTTCGCATTATTACCCATCTTATCTAGCAAATTATTTACTATTTTTACTACCCTACATCAATCAATTTGCTTTGTCTAGGCATAACTATCTCCATATTAAATTATCACTGGACATATTTATACTGAAACTTCTGCAATATAGGTTATAATCTTCTAATTACAAAAATATACTAAATTTTCTAAGCTAAAATTTTTTAAAATCTGATTTTTTGTTAAATTTAAGTAAATTTTCATAAAGTATACTAGCCCAATCCCTA
>JBKDHQ010000007.1:0-17947 GCA_046336365.1 Neisseriaceae bacterium | reverse complement strand
ATTTTATTTATAGAAATAAAATTTGCAATTTGTCTACAGATGTAGTATCGTTCGTTCTGGGTAAGATGTTTAGCCACTATAGTCTCCTTGTTATTTGTAGTGATTTAACAAAGATTATAAACTAAACACTTACCCTCTGTCTCTGATAATTCTTTATCTCTGCATTATTCTGCCGCGCTTCGCTTGCCTGCTCAAAAAAATAAACAAAACAAGTTTTATGTATTTTTTTGACCTATTTTTTAGTTGCATTTCATTTTTTAATTTGCGTCTTTTTCTACAATAACTCCTTAATTAATTTATAAATATAGCAATAGTCATATATTTACTGGTGTTAATAAATAATAGAGATAAAGAGTAGATGTAATTTATACTCGTTTAGACTCATAGCGATATAAAGTAGTTGGATATCATAATGGAGATTTTAGGTAGTGATTAGTATATATGTTGGTTATAGTAATTCTTACAAATAGAATTAAATGTTTAATATCCATTATTTAGATTTCGCATATTAAGCGGATTTGACCAAAGAAAGCTAGAGCTATAAAGTTTGGTTATTCATAAATTTAATATATAAATCAGAATAATTATTAAAATTATATTCATAGTAATAGTTATCAGATCAATATAACTAAATTTTGTTGCTTTATGTATATATGTCTTATTCTGATTCAATCCCCTACACTCCATGCTCAATCCATTGTAATATGCATATCTAGCTGCACTAATTAACATAGGATATAAAATACTTATAGAATAATTCTTTCTACCAAAACGCATTAAATAGGCATTATTGATTCTCGTATATTCATTCTTTAAATTCCTAAGCGAATTAATTGCAGATAGGAATGAATAACCAAACATAACTGGAAAACGCAAATTTTGCATTAAAAATAAAAATAGCTCTTCAAAATCAATGCTGCTTACAAACATTATAGAACTAATTGTAATTGCTGCAACCCTGGCTGTCAATAATATTGACAAATTTGAGGGACTATTTGTTGTGAAAAAATTAGCAGCTAAATAAAACGATAGCCATGTAGGGATTGTAAGCAATAAAGTAATAAAAAATATCTTTAGCTTAAATTTATTAAATATTAATAAATTTAAGTAAGTTAGACCAATTATAATTAAGTAATTATTTATACTATCACTTAATGTCACCACCAAAAAATAGACTAAACTTAGGATAATATAGGTTAGATTATTTAGTTTTATTATTTTCATCAATAATTCTTGTGAGATATATTATTCGGTTACAAACTTTATTTATAAAAGCATAATCATGGCTTACTATAATAAATGTTATTCTATCTTGCTGCATTTTCTGAATTAACTGTATAATTTTATCTTTATTCATCATGTCCTGCCCAAAAGTTGGCTCATCAAATAGGTATAAAGTACGATTAAAAGTTGATTTTAAAATAGCAAAAGATAATCGCCTTTTTTGCCCTTCTGATAACGTGAACGGATTTTGTTGCTTTACTTTATTTAATTCAAAAAACTCTAGTATTTTTTTATCATCATTTACTTCTTTAGCTACACTATCAAATAAAAAGTGATTTTCTGGATTTTGAAATAATAAACCAAGTTGTGAGTAAAACTCTTTATTTGTATAGCTATTAATTTCTCTTGTATTTAAAAAAACACTATCATGAGTTTTAATAAACCTTGACAATAACTTTAATAAAGTAGATTTACCAGCACCACTTCTACCAATAATGCCCACTATTTCTCCAGGGTATACTGAAAAAGATAGATTATCGATAATTTTTTCATTTTTACTATAGCCAAAAGATAAATTTTTTACTTCTAATAATGGTGGTACAGTATCAAATAAACTTATATTATTTGGTTTTGGCGTACTTATAATATCTTCTACTGATAATTTATATTGACTAAAATTAATCTCATGTATAGTGCCGTCATCCTCTATAGTAAAACAACGGTTAATTATATCAGCAACATAATGGATATTATGTTCAATAATTATAATTGTCTTGCCTTTACGAAGTTCATGAATAAGCTCCATAAATGATTTAGCAGATTCAGGATCCAAAAAGGCAGTTGGCTCATCTAATAGTATAACATCCGGATTAGTTAAAATAACAGATAATAAAGCTACTTTCTGTTTTTCTCCACCAGATAAAGTGTTTATCTCCCGGTTTAACAAATGCTTTAAATTAAATCTATTTAAAGTATCCTCGATCTGTAATTTAATAGCATCTGGCTTAATTTGTAAATTTTCCAAACCAAAGGCAAGTTCATCTATAACTTGACGATTTAGCATTTGATTGTCTGGATTTTGGCTAATTAAGCCTATTTTTAATTTTTCCTCTTTGGATAATGAATTAATTGACATATCATTAAATAAAATATCACCTTGTATATCAGCAGCAATTACTTCTGGAAATAGGCCTTTTAATGCATATAATAAAGTTGATTTACCACAACCAGATCTACCTGTAATTAGAACCACATCCGAAGAGTTAATAATGATATTACCAATAATTCTAATTTGACTATTACTAAAGGGATATTTAATTGTAAGATTAGAGAGTGTATACAAAGGAATTCTCAAGGAGTTTGTACCTAATTAAATGATAAGATTGCAACCGGCTTAATAGGAAACTCTTGCATTTAACATTAAGTGTTCTATTTATTCCTAGCAATATTAAATTGATTTAAAACTCCAGTTTTAGCAATTTTATCAGCTAGAAGTTTTGAACATAATCCAGCAAAAATAACACCAGATAATCCAGGAGCAATAACTTGTAATATAGAATAAGTTAAACCTAATTTATAATATTGATATACAAATACTGAAGTAATACCCGCAGCTAAACCTGATAATAAACCACCTAAACAAAGTATTTTAGTATTCCAACATTTATAAGCAAATAACAGAAATAACAATTCTACCGGAGCACCTTGAACAAAGCCATAAAGAATAGTACCAGCTATTCCCCAATGTGAGATTATGCCCTCAATAGCTGATGCAATCATCTCACCCAGTATAGCACTTCCTGGTTTTCGAATAATATATGGAAAGAATACCCCCCCCATATACCAAAAACCAGTTAATAAGCCCTCTAAAGCAAATGACCTTAAAAAGGGAGATAAAATATCATAGATAAAAGTATATGCCCACCAGCATATCCCCATTACAACAGAAATAATTGTAATAAAAACTAATTCTGAAACCGTTAGTTTCTTAGAATTAATCATAACTTTACTCACTCAACTGTGCAATAACTTTTTGCCTAACTAAATCAACTTCTTGAGTTCCATCTAGCTTAACATATTTCACTTCACGGTCTTCAGAATAATATTTAGTTAATGGAGATGTTTGTTCATTATATACTTCTAATCGTTTACGAATAGTCTCTTCTTTATCATCATCTCTTTGAATTAACTCTTCCCCTGTTACATCATCTTTATTATCAAACTTAGGTGGCTTATACTTAACATGATAAGTTCTACCTGAAGGAACGTGTACTCTTCTTCCTGATAGTCTAGATACAATTTCTTCTTGTGGAACCTCTATCTCAATAACATAGTCGATCTTAACTCCAGCTTGTTTTAAGCTATCAGCTTGAGCAATCGTACGCGGAAAACCATCAAATAGAAAGCCATTTTTACAATCAGATGCCTTAATTCTTTCTTTAACTAACCCAATTACAACATCATCAGATACTAGTTGACCTTTTTCAATCACCTCTTTGGCTTTCATGCCAAGTTCAGTACCTTCCTTAATGGCATTTCTTAACATATCACCAGTTGATATTTGCGGAACATTCAGTGCTTCTGTGATAAACTTTGCCTGCGTCCCCTTCCCCGCACCAGGAGGACCCAATAAAACTATTCCAACCATAATACTCATCCTAATTATGCATCATGAGAATCGTTAAACTTTTTTGGCTTTTTTGTGTTTTTAACATTATAGCCACCAGCAAGATTTTGATATAAAGTAACAATAGATTGAAGTTGCTGTGATTTTGCTGCTGTTAAAAGAAGCCCTGCATTATCCATATTTATCTTATAATTAAGCATTTTAGCATAACTATCAGCACCTAATTTGTATCTTTCATTACCAATATCATAGCCTAGCTTAGCACTATCAAATTGAGATTTCTGCATATTATAACTATTTGCCAATTTTTGATGCGCAGATAATGAGTTATCAACTTGTTGAAAAGCAGACCTCACAACATTCATATAATTGTAATAGCTATTGTAATATTGACCTTTTGCT
Source organism: Neisseriaceae bacterium (assembly GCA_046336365.1). GTDB lineage: Bacteria > Pseudomonadota > Gammaproteobacteria > Burkholderiales > UBA11063 > Aquella. The sequence continues at coordinate 13,695 of JBKDHQ010000007.1, read as the reverse complement.
GATTTAACTGTACCAAATTGACTTAAATTTAATAATGGCATAGTTGCTGTTAACTGTGTTTGCCAAAAATTCGTCCCTGCACTAAATAAATTGGCTAAGCTACTAGATGAACTGCCAATTGGACTAGTTAAACTAATAGTTGGAAAAAATGCTGAAGTAGCAACTCCAATATTTGCATTATACTGTTTTAACTGTTCTTCGGCCTGCATAATATCTGGACGACGTTTCAATACATCAGATGGCAATCCAACCGGGATTATTCCATCAGTTTTAATATCTATAAAATTTGTATATCTTTTCACTGTACCCGGATTTTGATTTGTTAATACTCTTAATGCATTTTGACTTTGGACAATGTTATTTTCAATCACCGGAATTTGCGTCTTGGCAGTATAATAGTTTTGCTCGTACTGTTGTAATGATAATAAAGAAATATAGCCTAGTTTATACTGTTCTTTGCCCAGTTCTAACTGCTTCTTGGTATCTTCCACAAGTTCTTTTTGCAGCTTTAATTGGTAGTCTTGCCCTATCAAAGTAAAATAGCTACCCGCTACTTGACCAATTATGGTAAGGCGCATTGCATCTTTAGCATATATTGCTGTCATTAAAGCAGCTTTTGCTGCTTCTTGGCTTCTTAGCTGTTGCAAAATATTTATTGTATATGATGGAACAATTCCAGCTGCGTATCCAGGAGGGGATATTGTATTAGAACCAATAGCACCAGCATGTGATGCACCACCATCGCCCCCTAGGGATTGGGTATTCATATATGAACCTTGCGCACCAACTGTTGGCACCCACGCCATCCTAATTTGTTGCAAATAACCTTGTGCTTGAATTATATTGCCAATTGCCATTTGGATTTGGTTATTATTTGCTAGAGCAGACTCTATTAAGCCATTTAAGTCTTTATCACTAAACTTACTCCACCATGCTGTATCTGCTAAATTAGTACCTGATTCTATTTTTGCATATGAATCTTTGCTAGACCAGCTTTGTTCAGGAGCAATTTCTAGTTTTTTATAACTCGGTCCATATAATGCACAGCCAGATATTGTACAAATCAACAATAATATTGGTGAAATTCGTCTAATTTTCATAAATTTCCTTGTATTTATATAACATAATAATCTTAATGTTAATGTATAATATCAAATCCATAAAATCCTTCAGATCAATATATGTTTTTGTGCTATCTTTTATGGCGATTAACCCAACCATGTATAGTAGACTGCTTTGCTCTTGCTACTGTTAATTCATTTTCAGGTGTATTTTTTGTAATTGTAGAACCAGCACCTATTATGCTTCCTTTTCCTATTGTTACTGGAGCAACCAACATTGTGCCAGATCCAACAAAAACATTGTCCTTAATAATAGTTGTAAATTTATTTTGCCCATCATAGTTGCAAGTCACACTACCTGCACCAATATTTACTTTAGAACCAACTTGAGCATCACCAATATAGGTGAGGTGGTTCACTTTTGAACCTGCTGCAATTTTGCTTTTTTTCACTTCAACAAAGTTACCGACATGAACTTCAGACTCAAGCTCTGTTCCAGGCCTAATTCTAGCATAAGGGCCAACTTGACAATCTTTCCCTATAATAGCGTCCTCTATTATACTATAAGGTTTTATATTTACGCCATCATATATTGTCACATTTTTTAGAATAGCTCCTGCTCCAATTATCACATTATTTCCAAGTACTACTTTTTCTTCTAATATACAATTAATATCTATATAACAATCTCGACCAGCTAATACTTCGCCTCTGATTTCGAGACGAGATTTATCTTTAACTGTTACACCCAGTTCAAGTAACTTTTCAACTTGTTGTAATTGATATGTCCTCTCTAATTGCTCTAACTGATATTTACTATTTATTCCAAGTGCTTCATATTCTGATTCTAATTTAACGCAGTCAATCTTAATATTATCTAAGTATGCCATATATATAACATCAGTTAAGTAGTATTCTTTCTGATTATTATTATTAGATAATGCATTAACCCATGTAGATATATATTGATTATTTAGCAGATAAAAACCTGTATTTACTTCTTTTATATATTTTTCAGATAAAGTGGCGTCCTTTTCTTCAATTATCGTTTTAATTTTATTATTCGAATCACGAATAACCCTACCATAGCCTACTGGATTATTAATTACCATGGTTAACATAACAATATTGGAGTTATATTTATCTATCATCAACTGTAACGTATTAGAATTTATTAATGGAACATCTCCGTATAATACCAAAGTTGCACCATTATTATCTAAATACTTAATTGCTTGTTTTAATGCATGCCCAGTTCCTAGCTGTTCTTTCTGCTCTACCCAGATAAAGTTATTACCTGGATTATAATCATCTATAATATCTTGTACTTCTTTACCACCATGTCCACGAACAATAATAATTTTATTAGGATTTAATTGCTTTGCTGACTCAAGCACATGTTGCAGCATAGGTTTATTACCTATCTTATGCAAAACCTTGGGTATTGTTGAATTCATTCTTTTACCCATTCCAGCTGCCAATATTACAACATTTAAATTCATATTCAATCCTAAAACTTACGATGCAAATGAATACTCTGCATTATCGCAACAGATATTTCTTCAATTGACTTTTTACTTGTATTTAAATAAGGTATATCATATGTTTGCATAATATGTTCTGCAGTATTAACTTCTTTTAAACATGTATTCATACTAGAATATTCTGTATTTGGCAACCTATTCATTCTAATATGATGCAATCTTTCCACATCAATCGTTAACCCAAATAATTTACCGTGATATGGCACTAAAGCACGTGGTAGTCTATCATTTTTTAGATCATTTTCAACAAACGGATAATTAGCTGCCTTAATTCCATAATTAATCGCCAAATATAAACAAGTTGGGGTCTTTCCAACACGGGAAACACCTATTAAAACCACGTCAGCTTCATCAAAATTTCTAACTGTTACACCATCATCATTATACAAAGAATAGTCAATTGCATCAATTCTTTTGTAGTATTTATTTTCATCAATAATACCATGAGATTTACCTATAGCAAGAGATGCCTTAGCACCAATTTCTAGTTCTAAATTAGGAATAAAAGATTCAAAAAAATCCATATGAAATGCATTGGTTAATTTAAATTTATTACGTATTTCTGGGTTTATTATACTAGTTAATATAATCGGCTTTACACCATCTTGCAAGTAGCGATTATTAATTTTTACAATAGCTTGATCTGCTTTGTATAAAGTATCTACAAATGGAATTACTTCTTTACGAAAAATAACACTTTCAAACTGAGTCAGCAATGCATTTCCAAGCCCTTCAGTTGTGATACCAGTTCTATCAGATATAAAAAAAACACTTTTCATTTATGGCTTTCAAAGTTTCTTGAATAGATATCTATAAAGAAAATAATAACATATTACTAAAAAAATATATTCACAGCGAATACTTTAAGTGCCCATTTTAACATATACTTAATTATGACATTTTCAAAATAGTTATATTAAATATAAATGGTTAACTTAATATTAATTCCAACCATATTTACGAGTATATATGTTTTTCATGGTTTGAGTTAGCCACAAATACCCGGTTACAGTTAAAAATAGCCAACCAAAATATGATAATGGCAATTCTTCCATTTTAAAATAATTGGCAAGTTCTGGAATCATAGTTAATGATAACCCTATGCCTAAAATTATTATCATCATTACTATCATATATGATGATGCAGTGCTTTGAATAAATGGTATTTTTCTGGTTCTAATCATATGCACAATCATAGTTTGAGTAAATAAACTTTCAATAAACCATCCAGATTGGAAAAATGATTGCTGATCAACATTATTCGCACCATAGAAAAACCACAGTAAAATAAAAGTAGTAATATCAAAAATAGAACTTAGTGGGCCAAAGAATATAATAAACCTCCTTAGTTCAACAGCATCCCACTTTTGTGGTTTCGCAATGAACTCTTTATCTACATTATCAAATGGAATAACAATTTGAGATATATCGTAAAGTAAATTTAATACTAGTAAATGCATTGGTAACATCGGCTCGAATGGTAAAAACGCTGAAGCGATTAACACACTAAATACATTGCCAAAATTAGAACTAGCAGTGATTTTTATGTACTTTAACATATTAGCAAAGGTTTTTCGCCCTTCTTCAATACCATCTTCAAGTACCATTAAACTTTTTTCTAAAAGAATTATATCTGCAGCTTCTTTAGCTATATCTACCGCTGAATCTACTGAAATACCAATATCTGCCATTCTTAATGCCGCGGCATCATTAATGCCATCTCCCATAAAACCAACGGTGTGTCCTGAATTCCTTAGTATACCAACAATTCGCTCTTTATGTGCTGGAGTTAATTTAGCAAATACTGTTGTATCATATGCTAATTTTTCCAATTCTGTATCAGTTAATTTATCTATTTCTGAACCAAGTAACATTCCTTCAACATCAAGTCCTACTTCACGACATACCTTTTTTGTAACTAATTCATTGTCCCCTGTTAATATTTTAACCATAACCCCATGCTTATTAAGTGCTTCAATAGCTGGTTTAGTAGTTTCTTTTGGTGGATCCATAAAAGCAATATAACCAACCAATGTCATACCCGTTTCATCAGCTACGCTATAAGAGTGTTTAACTTCATCATATTTCTTTATAGCAACAGCAACAACACGTAACCCATCTTCATTTAAATTTTCTGTAACATCACGTAATTGTGATAATAATTCACTAGTTAGTGGAAAAACCTGTTCATGATGATATGCAGTACTACAACAAGCTATCATCTCTTCAACCGCACCTTTACAAATTAGTATATGTCCTTTTGCATCATTCTCCACTACTACTGACATTCTTTTACGTTGAAAATCAAAAGGAACTTCATCAATCTTTTTATTTTTTCTAACTAATTCAGGTATATCTCCAAAATTTGCCCGATCTAAAACAGCAATATCTAAAAGATTTTTTAAACCAGTTTGATAATAACTATTTAAATAAGCATACTCTAATACATCATCAAAATCTTCACCCATAATATCAGTATGTCGTTCCAGGCAAATTTTATCCTGAGTTAAAGTCCCTGTTTTATCTGTACATAGTATATTCATTGCTCCAAAATTCTGAATTGCATCAAGTCTTTTAACTATCACCTTCCGTCTTGACATTAATACAGCACCTTTTGCAAGAGTTGAGGTCACAATCATTGGTAACATTTCTGGGGTAAGACCAACTGCAATTGATAAAGCGAACATCAGCGCACTCATCCAATCATGCTTGGTAATACCATTTAAAATAAATACTATCGGTGACATAACAAGCATAAAATAAATTAATAACCAACTAACTTTGTTGATGCCTTTATGAAATGACGTCTCTACTATTTCTTGCTTTATTACTTTATTGGCTAGTGATCCAAATATAGTATGTTTACCAGTTGCAATCACAATAGCATTTGCAGTTCCACTAACTACGTTAGTACCCATATAACCAATATTCTCAAGCTCTAATGGTTCATTAACATCAACTTTCGATTGAATTGCAAATTTCTCTACAGGAAGTGATTCGCCAGTTAATGCAGCTTGAGAAACGAATAGATCTTTTGCTGATAATATTCTTACATCTGCTGAAATTAAATCGCCAGCAGATAATGCAATTATATCGCCAGGAACTAGCTCTTTAATTGGTACTTCTATCTTACTATTGGCTGAGTTATGATAGTGACCATAATTTGCCAATGTTTCATTTATTGAAGTAGAAGTATCCTCTTTATGACGTCTAAAAACAGTTGCTGTCGTACTAACCATTTCTTTTAGTTTGTCAGCTGCATTATTAGAACGATTTTCTTGAACAAAACGTAGGATAGTAGAAATTATTACCATCAACGTTATCACTACAATACCACGGATATCTTCAGTTATAATAAAGAATATATCTAAAAGGGTTAAAAGTAAATTAAATGGATTTTTATAACATAACCACAGATGCTTATACCAAGTTAACTTTTCTTGTGATTCAATTTCATTTAAACCAAATAAGTCCTGCTTTTCTTCAACTTCTTCTTCACTTAAACCGAGGGAGTTTGAATTTAATTCTTCATATGCTTTATTTGACTCTAAATAACTATATTTTATTATTCGTTCAGTAACTAGCTTTGGAGAATCCTTACCAGACACTGGATAATACTCATCAAGTAAATTTGGATCTCCGACAAATTGAGCTCGTCTTGTAAATTTTTTATTAAAAAAATCGACTATTTTAACTTTAAAGTTTTCAAACAAAGCCATTCTAGATAAGTCCCAAACAAGATTTATCCGATATTATATCATGATACAACTAAGTCTCTTCAAATCTCTATATATTTTAAACTTCAGAAAATTAAGTATGATGTACTTTATAGAAGTCATCTTAAAATCGTGAATTAAAATTGATTATTATTAATATATATGGTATAATATTGCCAGTTATAGATTATTTGTAAAATTTATAAATAATAAAAGTGGGCCATCTAGGCTCACTTTTTTTGTTTGTAAAATTAATTGTTTATTATATATTTTAAAGTGTAAGTTATAAGTTGATAAATAAATTAAATAAGATATTAGAAAAAACAATTCCAGGACTTGGATTTGAACTGGTTGATTTTGAAATTACACCAAATAGAACAATTATTGTATATATTGATAAACCAGGTGGGATAACAATTGATGACTGTGAAGTTGTATCTAGGCATTTAAGTAATTTACTATTGGTTGAAGAAATAGATTATAATCGTTTAGAGATATCTTCTCCAGGCCTTGAGCGCCCATTAAAAAAACTTGCTGATTTTACCCGATTTTGTGGCAGTAAAGTAAAAATTAAAACGATAGATCTAATTAATGGACAAAAAGTATTTCAAGGAACAGTTAAACAAGTCGATGATAACAATATTAGTCTTGAAATTACCCCTGATAATATAATGATAATTGATTTTGATAATATATATCGAGCTAGATTAATATTTGAGTTATCCAAAAATGTTAAACCTCAAAAAAAATAAAAACTATTTTAGGAATATGTAAAAATGAGTAAAGAAGTTTTATTATTAGTTGACGTTCTCGCTAAAGAAAAAAACTTAGAAAAAGAAACTGTTTTTGAATGCTTGGAAAAAGCCCTTGCTATAGCCACTAAAAAAACCTTTGAGAATGAATCTCCAGAAATTGAAGTTCTAATTGATCGTGGAACTGGAAAATACAAAACAATTCGTAAGTGGACAGTTACTTCGGATATTGATTTTTATGATGATGATAAAGAGCTTTCATTATCAGATATTACACAGAATAAAGAAAAATATGGTGATGCCATAATTGGAGATACTATTGAAGAAGAGATAGAAAATATTGATCTTGGTAGAGTTTCAGCGCAAACTGCACGCAATATCATAACACAGAAAATTAAAGATGCTGAACGTGAACAAGTATTGCATGAATATTTATCACGAAACAAAGGTATTGTTATTGGCAAAGCACGTAAATTTGAACGTGGTAATTTAATTGTAGACTGTGGTAAAATAGAAGCAATAATCATGAAAAATGATTTAATGCCACGTGAAGTATTAAAACCTGGAGATCAAGTTAAAGGATACTTGGATAAGAAAAATCTTAATATCAAATCTGGAAGAGTTTTAATAAGTCGTACTCATAACGATTTTCTACGCAAATTATTTGAAAACAATGTGCCTGAAATAGCATCAGGTCGTGTAGAGATAATAAATATTGCACGTGAACCAGGAGTTCGCGCTAAAGTATCTATATTTACCTTAGACCCAAGAATTGATGCTCTTGGAGCATGTATTGGTTTTAGAAATCAGCGAATCGACAGTATAAGCCAAGAAGTTAATAATGAGAAAATTGATATTATCGAGTTTAGCTCTGATTTAGCCCAATATACTTTAAATGCACTCTCCCCTGCCGAAGTTAGTAGTATTGTAGTTGACGAAGAAAAGAGAATCATTGAAGTAACAGTTGATGATGACAAATTAGGATCAGCAATTGGTTCTGATGGAGTTAATGTAAAATTAGCAAGTAAATTATTAGGTATGACAATTAATATCTATAATAAGACTGATGCTCAAAATAAGCATAGTGATGAACGTCATACTTTGGTTAAAAAATTTGCTGACAACCTTGATTTAGAAGATGAAATTGCAGAAATCCTTGTAGATAATGGTTTTACTACCCTTGAAGAAGTTGCATATGTAGATATTCACGAGCTATCAAATATTGAAGATTTTGATGAAGATATTGCACAAGAATTACAAGAAAGAGCTAGGAATAAGTTATTATCTAAAACACTTATTTATAAGGAAGAAATGGACAAATTAGCAATCGAGCTAAACACTATTGTAAAATTCTCCAATGATGTACTTTTACAGTTGGTAGAATCTGGTATTAAATCATTAAATGAGTTTGCTGATTTATCTGGTGATGAACTAATGGAAACTATCAGCATTGATATTGATACGGCTAATAAATTAATTCTAAAAGCGCGCGAAGCTTCTGGATATTTTAATGAATAAGGTGATCTTTTATGTCAATAACTATTAAGGAATTTGCTAACGAACTCAATATCAGCCAGACAGAGCTTTTAGATAAGTTTCTGCAATCTGGAATTAAAAAAGATATTTCCGACACAATTTCCGAAGAAGACAAATCGGCTTTAATTGCCTTTTTAAGTGATTTTAAAAAAACAAAATCAACCAAACTTTCTTTAAAGAAAAAGAAAGATTCAACATTAGTAGAGGCAAAACCACAAGAAGAAATTACTTCTACAGATAAGTCAAAAATAAAAGTTGAGATTAAACGAAAAAAAACGTTAATCCGTGGAGAGAATCTTAACAAGATAGATTATGTTACAGCAAATAGTCATGAACCTGAAATTGAATCAAGTGCTGATACAAAAATTTATACGGTTCCAACACAAACGTCTGCTACAACTCCAGCAATAGAGAAAAAAACAACAGAATCTGCTATAAATCTTCAGCATGAACAAACACCAAATACTTCAATTAAAGAAGAAAAAAACAAACCTAAATTTGACATGCCCCCAGATGATAATGAAGCCAAAAAAGGTTCTAAAGCACTAAAAACAGTTAAAAAAACCAATAAAATGAAAGTTATTGGTAAGGAAGATTCCAGTATAGATGACTATGAAGAAAACGAGTCTGCTTCCGTTACACCATTAATTACTGATGATTTAGTAGAGGTAGTACAGCCAACAACAGCTCCTAAAGTACATCATCGTAAGTCTGAAGCAGCACAAAAGACTATTAAGATGCCTAAGATTCAGGAATTCCAAAAGCCAGTTAAACCGCAAGTGTTAACTATTAACGTACCAGAAGTTATAACTATTAGTGAATTAGCACACAAAATGTCAATTAAAGCAAGTGAGCTTATAAAACAACTAATGAAAATGGGTACAATGGCAACAATTAATCAACCAATTGATCAGGATACAGCTATTTTACTAATTCAAGAGATGGGGCATAATGCAGTTGCAGCTAGAATTGACACCCCTGAAAGTTTTCTTGATGAAGGTCAAGACATTGAGAATATAGAATTAGTATCTCGTGCTCCTGTTGTAACAGTTATGGGACACGTAGATCATGGAAAAACATCGTTACTTGATTATATTCGTAAAGCAAAAGTAGCCAAAGGAGAAGCTGGTGGGATTACTCAACATATTGGGGCATATCATGTTGATACAGGACATGGAATTGTTACATTTTTGGATACGCCAGGTCATGAAGCATTTACTCAATTGCGAGCTCGTGGAGCAAAGTTAACTGATATTGTTGTTTTAGTTGTTGCTGCAGATGATGGTGTTATGCCACAAACTATTGAAGCTATTAATCATGCAAAAGCTGCTAATGTTCCAATTGTTGTTGCAGTGAATAAAATTGATAAACCAGGTGCCAATCCAGACAAAGTCAAGCAAGAATTAAGTACGCATGAAGTTATGGTTGAAGATTGGGGCGGAGATGTAATGTGTGTACATGTTTCTGCATTAAAAGGTGATGGGATTGATAATCTATTAGATGCAATATTGCTACAAGCAGAAGTATTAGAACTTAAATCACCAGTTAATACGCCAGCTAAAGCAGTAGTAATTGAATCCAGACTAGATAAAGGTCGTGGCTCTGTTGTAACTGTTTTAGTCCAAAGTGGTACCTTAAAAAAGGGAGATATGGTATTAGCAGGAACAACATATGGAAAAGTACGGGCAATGGCAGATGAATCTGGCAAACCAGTAAATCATGCAGGTCCATCAATCCCTGTTGAAGTAATAGGCTTCTCTGAAACACCTTCTTCTGGAGATGATCTAATTGTAGTAACTGATGAAAGAAAAGCTCGCGAAATTGCTAATTTCCGTATGAATAGAGAACGTAATGAAAAATTAGCTAAACAACAAGCCGCTAAATTAGAAAATTTATTTGCTGGCATTAATGAAGGTAAGGTAAAAACCTTACCAATCATTATTAAATCTGATATGCAAGGTTCATTTGAAGCAATTACATCTTCATTAGAAAAATTATCAACTCCTGAAATTAAAATACAAGTGATTCATGCTGCAATTGGTGGAATTACTGAATCTGATATTAACTTAGCCAGTTCTTCAAATGCACTAGTAATCGGATTTAACACTCGTGCTGACCCCAATACCAAAAAATTGGCAGATGCAAATAATATAGAAATACGTTATTATAATATTATCTATGAAATAATTGATGATATTAAAGCAGCAATGAGTGGAATGCTTTCACCTGAAAAACGTGAGGTTATATCTGGTAATGCTGAGATTCGTCAATTATTTAGCTTTGGTAAACTAATAATTGCAGGATGTATGGTTTTAGATGGTTTTATTAAACGTTCTTCTCAGGTTCGCTTAATTCGGGACAATGTAGTTATTCATGATGGCAGCTTAGGTGCATTAAAACGCTTCAAAGAGGACGTTAAGGAAGTAAAATCTGGATATGAATGTGGAATATCACTAGTTGACTTTAATGATCTAAAAATTGGTGATAAACTTGAGGCATACGATATAACTGAATTTGAACGTACTATCTAACTATGAAAAAATACAGTAATAATAGATCAGGTAGAATTGCAGACCAGATTCAAAAAGATGTGGCCCAGATATTACGTGATAAAGTAAAAGATCCTCGTGTATCTTGGGTTACAATCAATGATGTAGAATGCGATAAGAAATTTACTTTTGCAAAAATATATTGGACTATACTAGATGAAAGCAAAGTAGAAATAATAGCTAAGGTACTTGATTCTGCCACAGGCTTCATTCGTAGTGAACTATCTAAAGGGTTTACAACTTATACCATCCCTCAGTTAAAATTTATTTATGATACTTCGTTACAGCGTGGCAGTCAAATTTTAGGTATACTAAATAAAGTTAAAGAAGAATTTAATTCCTAAATATTTTATCATAAATTTATATCAATAGACTTTGCTAGACAAAAACACCTATTTATATATACAATATTAGTTAAAATTGTGGTATCAAAAATCTTAATTTTACCATTGAATTATAAATAAAATACATAATTAAATAGTATTGCTGGAAAGTATATATGAAACATTTATTGAATACAAAATTCTTAACTTTTCTCTGCTTACTTACTTTACTTACACAATCTTTATTAGCAAAGAAAGTAGTTATACCATCAGAATCAGGTAGAATCTTATATCAAGTTTCCACAGTATCGGCGCTAGCTAAGGGCGTTTATGATGGAAAGTATACTTATGGTGAATTAAAAAAACATGGTGATTTTGGACTTGGAACATTTTTAAATCTAGATGGCGAGATGATAGCTCTTGACGGTAGTTTTTATCAAATCAAATCTGATGGTGATACGAAGTTAGTGGATAATAAACAAGTAGCACCATTTGCAGAAGTAAGTTATTTTAAACCTACAATAAAAGTAAAATTAAAACCAGCTAAATCATTTAATGATTTAACAAGTAATTTACTGACTATATTTAAAAATAAAAATGTCCCATATAGCATAAGAATTGATGGTACTTTTAGATCTATAAAAGTACGATCTGTTGCAAAACAAAAAGTACCGTTTAAAACATTGTTGGAAGCCAGCAAAGTACAAACGGTATTTAATCTAGATAATATAAAAGGAACCATCGTTGGTTATTAGATTCCAGAATACCTCTCTAACATTGGTGTTGCTGGATTTCACTTTCACTTTATTAATAGTGATCGTACCATAGGTGGCCATGTACTAAATTTAGATATGAAAACTGGCATTTTACATTTAGAGCAGATGTCAAACTTACAGATATATTTTCCTAATATTCCAAGCTTTGCAAAAGTTAATTTATCTGATAAAAGTATTGATAATATAATACATAAGTCTGAGAGAGATCATTAACTAATGCAAAAATTAAATATTAATGGTTTATTATTACTTAATAAGCCATCTGGAATATCAAGTAATACAGCGCTCCAAATTGCCAAAAGGTTATTTAATGCAAAAAAAGCAGGACATACTGGTACACTTGATCCAAGCGCAACTGGATTACTGCCTATTTGCTTTGGAGAAGCTACTAAATTTTCAACATTTCTTCTCAATAGTAATAAAGAATATATTGCAACTATCAAATTAGGTAATGCAACTACTACATATGATATTGAGGGAGAAATTACCCATACTGCCGAAGTATCAGTGTCTCATGATGAAGTAAGCAATGCTATAAATTTTTTTTTAGGTGAACAATCTCAGACTCCTCCAATTTATTCTGCACTTAAGGTAAAAGGTAAAGCATTATATGAATATGCTAGAAGTGGAATTAGTGTAGAAATTCAATCACGTAAAATAAACATATTTAAACTAGAACTTCTTCAATTTCTAGAAAATAATCAATTTAAATTACGTGTTTTATGTAGTAAAGGGACATATATACGTAGCTTAGCGAATGATATCGGAATTAAATTAGGTTGTTATGCTCACTTAACTGAGTTACATCGTACTAAAAGTAATGATTTTGTAATAAATGATATTTTAACTTTAGACTATTTAGAACGTTTATCTGTTGAAGAACGCAATGCCTTATTATTACCAGCTGATACTTTAGTAAAAGACATGCCTAGAATTGATCTAGATCAATCTCAATATGATAAAATTAAATTTGGCAATCAATTTGAATATCATGGTATATATGATATAAATAAACAACAATTCAGAGCTTATTATAATAACGCCTTTCTTGGAATTGTAAAAATAATAAGTTATGATAAAATGCAGCCAGTTAGATTAGTTGATATAACATTCAGTTAATATCCTAGGTCTTCTTAATAATTTAATTATATAATATTCTTATATCTAAATTCTCAATTTTCTATTACATGAAATAAATTGACACATAACTATAAATCTTTATTCCATATAAGTTTATGTCTATATATCAATATAAAGACAATATAAAAAAGTGACGATTCAGGTATCCGAATATATGTTATACCAATTAAACTATTTAAATTGTCAGATAGTTGCAGCTACATGTTTGCATGATTTGTTCACTAGTCAACCCTGCAATAAATTCACTAACAACTTTTTCCAATTTCTCAATACAATCGTAAAATTTATTTTTTATAGT
>JBKDHQ010000006.1:0-1963 GCA_046336365.1 Neisseriaceae bacterium | reverse complement strand
ACATGCTTTGTGCTTTACTTAGAGTCTCATCATCAACCAGTCTACTTTTCCCTGTCATAATTTACTCCACAATAATGTTATTATATTAGCATTATTATAACATATTATCTGACTAGTTATTTGGTTTAATTGGTATAAGATATCGTTTGGAAGATGGCTGTTTTCTTTTGCATAGTTAAAAAAATCTAAGGCAGTAGTAATATCTTTGTTTTTTAGTAACCAGTGGATTATAGCATGACATACTTTACTCATATCAAGACAAAATTCATCATACTTCCTTTGATCAATTTGCACATAATTAATAAAATTCTCTGAATAATGTTGATTTTCTAGATTGTTAAAAACTTTCTGTAAGTCTTGAAAGATTCTTTCTGCTAAATCAAATCGATTATTATCCAAAAATTTATAAATCATCATGCAATATAGGCTATAATGTAATCCGTTAAGTTCTATTATAGTATTTTGAAAAATAGCCATGGCACTTTCACAGGCATTATTATTAAAACATGATTCAATTAAATGTATATATAAATTTAAATATAAATCTTTATCTGGTCTAATATGTTCTAATTGTGTCAGCTCTTCCAAATAATTTAAAGCTTCTTTAATTCGTTTGTTATCAGCTAACTTGCTTATCAATGCAGAAAATAAAATTGCATCTGTATCTTCTGTTTTCATTTCAGCTTTTAATGATATTGCTATGTCAATTTGATTGTTCCTTAAGTACCCCATAATAAAATTTCTATAAAATTGTCCATCTACACTATGTTTGTCTGTTTTCATGTCATGCAATATTTCAAGAGCATTTTCAATTTTATTGGCTTTTACTAATGTATTTATTATTGCTTGGTATAATTTTAAGGCCTACCTATCTTTAGGTATCCCTGCTTTTTGGAATTCTTTATAGAAATTTAAAGCTATTTCAAGTTTCTTTTCCTCTAAACATTTATATATAACAACATTAAATATAGCTGGATTAGGTTTTATGTTGGCAGATATCATTTGTCTTAAAAAGTTTGAGACTAGATTAGATTTGCTGTCAGGTAAATGGCATATACTTTTAATGCAACCATGAATTAGATTATCATAAATATTGAAATTTGTAGGAATGTTTTGTTCTTTCATAATGTGAAAAAGCTCTATAGCTGTTTCCATATTATCATCTCTTTTACTTATTTCTATCCAATTGTCAAAAAAGAATGTATCTATAGGGGTGCTTTTTTGTTCTAAAATCAAAATTAAGAGTTTGATTTCATTGGAGCCTTTGACAAGTTTCGCGATTTCTCGTATTTTTGTTCTGCAATAATCTCTATTGCAGACACCTTTTTCATTAGAGAGAAATGATAGTATTTGTTTTGACATTTGAAGAAATTGATTCCTTACGTTTTCACACTCTACCAAACCTAGTTCATTCCATAATGATTTAAAGTTGATATTTTGGTTAAGTTTAGAATTTTTATCACGCAACCATTTTATTGACTCTTCTGGGTTATCTAATAAAATTAATTCTATCTTCTCACGAGTGTTAAAACGTATATCTTTATAAACTGGAAAATATGTATCAACCTCAAAATTGTGACCTATTCTTTGTTTTTTGGATTTAGGTTGGTAAGTTGGAAAATATTCTGAAGGCCTCTTGTCCGTTGCTATATTATTCTCGCTTTGTTTTTGATCATTTCTTTCTGTCTCGCTTACTTGAGATTTTATAGTTATCCTATTTTCCATTTCGAAAACTCCTTTAAGTTCTTTGAATATTGATTTAATTGGTTATTTATTGGTTGGAAGTTTATGTAATTTCACCAGTTATAAGAATCAGCGATATTATCCTAAAAAACGTAGTTGAATATTAAAAATTAATGCAGACCGTTATTTACCAATTTATTTATAGAAAATTTAGTTTCACCAAATTGGTGAGTGTTTAATTTTGTAATTTCTTTTTATTATCAATTGATTACAAACATTT
>JBKDHQ010000005.1:0-1443 GCA_046336365.1 Neisseriaceae bacterium | reverse complement strand
GGAGATTATCCGAATCTATCATTTGATCTAGGGCATAATTTAAAAACGACATCTCAACCTCTGCAAAAACACAATATATTCATATATATCAATATGTTATTATACCACATATTCGCTCTTAATGTGCAGAGGTTTCAAATTATAAATAATAATGATAAAATTAAGCTTGTGAATCAGTTTTTAGAAAATGTAAATGAAAAAATTGAACAAACCTATCAGCATAGAGATACTATAATAAACAAAAAAAGACACTAGTAAAATATATTAGTTTAATTATACATAAAATTATTTTAAGGATTAAAATCATGAGAAAGAAAATGATACTAAATATTATATTAACTTGTGGATTAACTAGCGTATTGTTTGGGTGTGCGCTTGGTGCCAATACAGCGTCTAATACACCGTTAATTACAGCAGCTCTACAAGGGCAATGTGGTGGAAGCTCTGGTAATATGTCAGAAAGTTCATGCACTATAGTACTAACGTATAATACTGGAGGCAATCCAGCTAATAACCAAATAAACATATCTTGTTTACCGTCTGGTGGAGGCAATGCTTGTTTAGGTTCATTTAGTATTAATACTGCTGTCTGCCAACCTCTTAACAATACCGGTTTTTCTCAAACTTGTAACGTGCCTGTAAATTATCAAAATAATCCAACTAATATATCTGAAACAATTACATTTTACCTAGGAAGCGCAACATCTAATCCAGTAACTATATCTAATTTTTAAGAAGGAAGCGTTATGAAGAAGTATTTGTTAATGTTTTTTATTCCACTTATTGTTATTTTATCTGGATGTAACAAAAATTCTGAAACTCAATCAAGTAACTATCCACCTGATAGTACACTGAGCTCTCTACCTGATTCAGGTAATTATAGTGATATAATGCAAAGTAATTATAGTAATACCATGCAAGTAAACTCTAATGGTACTGCTACTATTAAAATGGTTAATAAAAAGAAAGGCTATACGATTATTGCAAATGGAAAGTTTGAAGCACATAATTTAGTATGCTTTAAAGGATTCGACCAAAATCATAATATTTTTATAATGCAAAAATGTAAAATAGATAATGGAAAATTGTTTGCAATGTTTAATCAAGAAATGATGACTAGCTATTTTAATTTTCAAAAACAGTTAAAATCCACTTCTTAGTGAATAATACTTTTTCAAGTTATACTTATTAAGTGTTAATTAACAAAAAGTGTGGATAACTAAAAAAAGTTTACTTATATCAATAGTTAACTCTAACTTAAGTTAGTTTAAGTATGATTAAACTAAATTATAATTAAATATTTGAAACCTCTGCACATTAAGAGCGAATATGTGGTATAATAACATATTGATATATATGAATATATTGTGTTTTTGCAGAGGTTGAGATGTCGTTTTTAAATTATGCCCTAGATCAAATGATAGATTCGGATAATCTCCTGGT
>JBKDHQ010000004.1:0-7537 GCA_046336365.1 Neisseriaceae bacterium | reverse complement strand
AAAATTCATTTGATACATAGCAAACCTCTGTAAATTCAACATTTATAATAGTTATTTTACACCAAATGATTTCTTAACATTATTCTTTCTGGGGATTTTTTAAATGTTTTTGATATTTTCCGTTTTCAACAGCCCCATAATCAGTAATAGGTTTATCATCGCAATTAAATTTCAGTAATTTTTTCATATCGTTAATAATATTTATTCTATTTGTTTCAGAGAAGTTTGCTTGATTGATTAACTCTTGAATATCTTTTGCTACTTTATTTAATAACTCGAGAGTTTCTGGATTAGACAAATTTAAAATTTCTTTAATTTGTTTCTTTTTTTCTAGAGCTATACATAGTAAACTATCCTTAATCTTTTCAGATTCAGGTTGATCTTTAGTATAATTTCTGAAGTAAGAATTTTGAGTATACTTGAATTTATTCTTAAGAAATTCAGCACTTAAATCTCTACAAGATAAAAATTTTTTACTAGAAGTTTGCTCCATTTTATAATCCTTATTAGATAAATTAAAACGTGATCAATTTACTTTTCAATCAGAATCCTGTCAGAGCCCTCTATAATAGATTTTATATTCTATAATATACAAATTCTACAACAGTTAATTTAACAATATCGTGATGTTAAATTTGATATGCATATATTGAACACTAGGTAGATTATATATTTATTTATATATCAATTTTGTATAAATTTGGGGAGTTAATTTAGAAAATAGAAAAGGTTTGCCCTGAAATACAATTTGGCTTAATAATGAACTATTGTGAATCACAATAGTTCATATTTGTACAATATGGGTTATGCTCATATTGTAAAGTAATATGCTCAATTCCATATTTTTTAACCAACATTTTTTGGCATGCAAGGAGTGATTCTTGCCAAATATATGGATCAGTCACAACTATATGTGCAGATAATGCTGTTTTATTAGTAGTCATATACCAAACATGTAAATCATGCACGCTAATAATTCCTTTTACTGCCTCTATATCTTTGCCTATCTGAATATAATTTAGTTCCTCAGGCACACCTGCCATTAAAACTCTGATCGACTTTTTAACTAGTTTATAATTAGATAAAAATAAAAGTGCAATAACAATTAATGATAATATTGGATCAACTATTGATATTTGAGTGTAGTAAATAACCGCCCCTGCAATAATAGCTACTAAAGAACCTAATAAATCACCTAAAGCATGAATAAATGCTGCTTTTATATTTAGTGAGTGTGAATGCTGATGAAGTATAAGAACCACAACTCCATTAATTATAAACCCTATACTTGCAACCACAAATAACCAATAACCATGTACATCAATAGGAACAAAAAATCTCTGAACTACTTCAAATAATATACCACAAGTTAAAACCAATGTAAAAATACAATTAATTAACGAGCCAAGTGCTTCAGCATTGCCATAACCAAAAGTCAAATGCACTGTTGCTGGACGCTTACTAATATTGTTTGCTAAATATGCAATTAATAAACCAGCAGCATCTGTAAGCATATGTATGGCATCGGATTGTAATGCAATAGAATGAGTAAAGTATCCACCAATACCTTCAATAATTGAAAAAGTAAAGGTAATTATCAAACACCAAAATAAAATGCGTGAATTTGTTTCTCTGCTGTGACATTTATTAGCTTTTACAACATTTGCTTCTTTATCGATATTACTTTGATGCGCATCATCATGAGATAACCCCTCTTGTAAATCATTATGTGTTGAGTAATCACTATACTTTTTCATTTCAACCTTCTTTAGCAAGATTTATAGTATATTTCGGAATTTCTATTTCTAAATCTTCATCATCAACTAGTGCTTGGCAAGAAAGGCGGGAGGCTGATGTTAACCCCCATGCCATATCAAGTAGGTCTTCTTCCCTATCATTAATCTCACTAAGCGAATTAAACCCCTTGCGTACAATAACATGACAAGTAGTACAAGCACAAACCATTTCACATGCGTGCTCAATCTCTATATTATGTTCTAATAACTGTTTGCAAATACTTATCCCAGGTTTCGCTTCAAATTCAGCACCATTTGGACAAATCTCGCTATGTGGTAATACTTTGATTATTGGCATACTACATTCCATTCGGAAAAGGGAAATTAGCTACTGCATAACTTGATCGGATTAATTTAAATCCTTTGGTATATTCAACTAATACCTTTAATGAACTATCAATACGATTTCGAATAAAAACATCATCTTCACTCTCTGGTTCATCTAGATTATTTAATACAGTATTTACTTTTCTAACAATCACATGATGTGGAATATAACATAAAAAAGTGTTCTTATAACTATTCATGCGTAGTTCAGTAATTGGATATACTCCATTTAAACCAGCAGAAACACTAACTATAAGTCCAGGTTTGTTGCTTAATTCTTTATTAGTAGATAAATGAAAAAAATTCTTTAAAGCGGGAGGAATCATTCCATTCCATTCTGGAGCAACAATAATTACTGCATCGCTTTCATCAATCTCTTTCTTTGCTATTGTCCAATTTGGGTCAAATTCAGCATCTTTTTTCCAAAAACTCTCATCCCAGAATTTTAAGTTAGCTTCAGCTAAATTTAACAAATATACTTGTTCACACAGTTGTGTTTCTAATACATACTTTAAATATTTTGCAGTTTTAAAAGATTGTGAGACTGGTCTTGTACTGCCACTTATAATTGTGTATTTCATAATTTAGCTCCAACTCTTATTCAATACTGTGTTGTTAATTTCTTCAGATAATATTGGGTAATCTCTACTATAATGTAAGCCTCTGCTTTCATGCCTTAATTGAGCACTTTTAACTACTAAATTAGCTACACATACCAAATTCCTTAATTCAATTAAATTTAAGGATAATTTAAAATTTGTATAATACTCTTTAATTTCACTTTCAAGTAGATTAATTCTATGTAAAGCTCGTTCTAAACGTTTATTGGTTCTGACAATTCCGACATAATCCCACATGGTACGCCTTAATTCATCCCAGTTATGAGATACTACAACCTCTTCATCACTGTCGCTAACCTGCGACTCATCCCAATTTGGCAGTTTATGGAACTCTCCTTTTTTAGATTTTAGTATATCGTTTACAGTAGACTTTCCTATCACTAAGCATTCTAATAATGAGTTACTGGCAAGTCTATTAGCACCATGAAGTCCAGTATATGCACACTCCCCTACTGCATATAGCGATGAAATATTAGTCTTTCCTGATAGGTCAGTCTCAATTCCCCCACAGGTATAATGTGCAGCGGGAACAACTGGAATAGGTTCTTGTGTAATATCAATACCCAACTTTTTACAAGTTTTATAAATGTTAGGAAAATGTTCCATAATAAAAGTATGTGATTTATACGAAATGTCTAGATATACACAATCTATACCATGTTTTTTCATTTCAAAGTCAATAGCACGTGCAACAACATCACGTGGAGCAAGTTCTAAGCGACTATCATGATCTTGCATAAACCGATAGCCATTTGGTAATTTTAATATTCCACCTTCACCACGAACCGCTTCACTAATTAAAAATGATTTTGCGTTAGGATGATACAAACAAGTTGGGTGAAATTGAATAAATTCCATATTCACAATATTACATCCAGCGCGATAAGCCATTGCAATGCCATCTCCAGTTGCCACATCAGGGTTTGTAGTATACAAATAAACTTTACCAGCACCACCTGTTGCTAGTATAGTATTATTTGCACTAATAGGAATTACATGGTTATTTAGTGTATTTAAAACATAAGCACCATAACATCTATCCTTTTCTCCCCCAACTAAATTACCTAAAACTAAATCGATAGCCAGATAACTTTCAAGTACTCTAACATTTGGATGAGATAATACTTTTTTGATCAATTTACTAATAATCTCTGCACCTGTTGTATCTGCAACGTGAAGGATTCTTCTAAATCCATGCCCTCCCTCACGAGTAAGATGATATCCAGTAACATTATCACTATCAGATGTAAACTTAACTCCCATAGATTCTAGCCACTTAATAGCATATGGCGAATTTTCTACTATATATTTTACTGTAACTTCATTACATAAACCAGCACCAGCTATAAGAGTGTCTTTAACATGACCTTCAACAGAATCATCAGGGTCTATAACAGCAGCTATACCACCTTGTGCATAATATGAGTTACATTCTGCAAGAGATTTTTTAGTAATCACACATACTTTTTGCCCATTTTCAGCTAGTAACAAGGCATTTGATAGTCCTGCCAAACCGCTACCTATTATTAAAGTATCAAATTGCAGATGGGATGGCATATTTACAAACCTAATACATCAAACATAGTATATAAACCAGCAGGCTTATTTAGTAAAAACTTTGCCGCAAGTAATGCACCATTAGCAAAACTTCTTCGATTATTTATTTGACTTTTTACTGATAAAATTTCACCATCATTAATAAATTGAACATCATGCATTCCAACAATATCACCACCTCGTATTACAGAGAAGCCTATTTCATCCTTATGTCTTGTATCAGATATACCTTGCCGTGAGTATGTTGCATGTTCTTCAAGAGCCAACCCTCGAGCACCACTTATTAATTCACCTAACTTAAGAGCAGTTCCTGATGGTGCATCTTTTTTATATCTATGATGTGCTTCCACAATTTCTACTTCAAAATCCCTAAGCTTATTTGCCACCAACTCTGCAATTTTAAATAATACATTTACTGATAAACTAGTATTTGGAGCCAAAATAATTGGGATCTTTTTTGCGCATTTTTCAACAAAAAGTTTTTCTTCATCGTTAAAACCGGTGGTACCAATCATAACCGGTAAATTATTTTCAATACAAAACGGTAAAAGTACCATACTACTTGCAGGCGATGCAAAATCAATAACAACATCTACTCCTTGTAGCATGCTCATGTCTTCAGAACATACTTGAGCAACTTCTTTGACATTATTTGCTGTTGTTGTTATATCAGCAACAATCGCACACTTTAAATTAAAACAATCTTGTTTATCTTTAATCTGTTCAACAATGGCTTGCCCCATTCTGCCATTAGCACCAACTAATCCAACATTTATCATAAATTATCCTTCTACTTTACTGCACAAACAATGGATCACCACTTTTTACAATCTTATTAACATTTTCATTCGAATCAAAGTAAAGAGTTACCACATAGCTTTTTTTAAGGCTATTATTTTTATAATCTTGGTAATTAAAATCCCATCGATTTTTATCAAATAAATATTGTGATAATGGTTGTCCTAGAACAAAGATAACTTGATCTTTAGTCATACCAACTTTAATTTGTTGCATTTGGCTATCAGTAATGTAATATCCTTGTTGAACTTCCATCATATATGGAAAATGCCACTCAGAAAATGTTACTCCTGAACAACCACATAGAAATAGTGGCATTATCATAAAAATATGCCTAATTTTTTGAAAACTTATCATATTACAATTAGAACCTAAATTATTGTAGCTTATTAATTTTAATACAATATTTTACCTCTTATTTGTATGTAGCATGAAGATTAATTTTAGAATATGGATATAATAATCGCTAGTCAAGATAACAATAATCGAAATACCCCAAAATGAAAATTTTTCATTTAAAAATTTACTATTTAAACCAATCGTTTTTGCTATTTAATTATTAATTCAACGTTTATACATATGTATCAAGTAAATAATTTGAGCGTTCTAACTATAAACACTAGTATACTTTCTCTACTTCAAATATATATAAGCTTTTTTCAAATAAAACACTAAAAAAACATCTACCTATTACATAAAAAAATGCATTCTTGACTTACTTTAGTAATTTGAATTCATCAATTTTAAATAAATATATGAGAAAAGTGGCTAAAAATATAAGCTTAATTAGGTATGTATTTTCTTAAACGGCTATATCCTAATTAATATATAATCCAAGATTAAGCTAAAATTAAATATTGTTACAGGTAACAAGGACTATGTACAATGGCACTATAAATACATCAAACTCAAACCCTAGAAGCATATTAAATCAGCCACTGTCAAAAGCAGAAAATCAGTATGAATCTTCTAATAAAGTCAATTACTTTAATTTATCTACAAAAGTAGCCGCACCAACTAAAGCCAGTATGCAAGATGACTCTAAATGTGAAAAATATCAAGAAAATCACATTATAAAATATGTTAGTAACCGCACCGTAGATATTAAACTTAAGGAGGATCTAAACATATTTTTATCTTCTTCAGAGTTTTCATCTTTATGTTGTGAGTTTTATATTCTAGCCTGCGCTTTTGGAGGCGATAGTAAAGAAGAAAATTTAAAATTACTTATAAATAAGTTTGCGGAAAAAGCCAAAAACTGCTTTTTCTATTTAGATACCACACGAAGTAACAATAAAGCTCTAAGAAATAAAATAATAAATACTAATAAAAAATTAAAATCCGGAACTAAACGAGTAATACATACAAGTGAGGAGCCTAAACATTTTCCAAATTATACTTTACCTAAAGAAAATTTACAAGCTATAACTAATGTTATGAAAGATATTTTTCTAAATCTTAGCAGAAATGAAGAGAACATTGATTCAGTACGACTCATATTATCAAGCCCCTACTTAGAGCAATCATTATTAGATGCGGAAGTTGGTAGTTTAACATACTGGATAGAAGCTCTTACGTATGTAGTTAAACGCTCATCAGCAGAAAATAAAAAGTTTGATACAGTATATAACTATTTAGAAGACTTATCTCAAAATACTTTGAATACCAGTTTATTTAAAGAAATTGATAGCAAAATGCTCAATAACCTTAAAAATCAGTATTCCTTGGCTTTAAAATTAAAAGTCGTTATATATTTCAAAATATATGTTGTAATAGCTTGTTTGATGACTTTTCATATGTCCTATGAAATGTTTTTTGTTAAAAAATACCTTGATTTTAGCAAGTTTAACTTTTTACATTTACATCTTATTACACTATCAATTATAGCTATTTCCTTTTATTCTATGTACTCAGAGGTAAAACTTGTTACTAAGATTTTTGACTCAACAAAATTAGATATAGAAAATTATTTCAAGCAGACTAAGGGGACGAAATCTATTACTGATCTTTTAAAAAATTATATTATTATGCCTTCTATAGAATTAGAATTTATCGTTGAGCGTTACCCTTCAAGTCGACCCAAAAGCAATTTTTTTACAGATAGAGAAAAAGATGATAGGGATTACTTTTTGAATACTCCAGAACAAAAAGAAAAATATAAAAGAATAAAATCTTCAGAGCAAGGTTTTAAATACTATACCGAACTTGAATTTTCAAAAAACAAAGATAACAACAATAGAAGTATACAAAAAAATGAGACTGGCTTTAAAAAAGTGATTTTTGAAGCTAATTCTATAGCTGAAACTTCTGCAATATAGGTTATAATCTTCTAATTACAAAAATATACTAAATTTTCTAAGCTAAAATTTTTTAAAATCTGATTTTTTGTTAAATTTAAGTAAATTTTCATAAAGTATACTAGCCCAATCCCTATTATTT
>JBKDHQ010000003.1:0-4602 GCA_046336365.1 Neisseriaceae bacterium | reverse complement strand
TGTGTAATAATGTCGTATATGACCACTGTATTATAATTCAAGGTGACCATTAAATTAAGTATATAAGTGACCATATAATTAATAAGTTAAAGTGACCACAAGACATCGAGTCAGTTAATTCAGTGGTCACATGAAACAATTACCTGGTTAAATGTATACAAATCAGTCTCTTAAATATATATAATTCTCACTTTAGATATTAAAAAATATTGAAAGGTGGGCAATATGTCAAAAGGGATAAAAATGAAACAATTATTAGAATTATTAAGGTTACATTGCGAATTAAAGTTCAGTCAAAGAGATATAGCTAAAATGATAAATATTAGCAAAACAACAGTACACAATTATATTGAGTTATTTGAAGCTAGTGGGCTAAGCTGGCCATTATCTGAGGAATATCTAGACGAAAATAAACTTATGGTTAAATTAAACAGAAAGCCAAGATTTAGAAATAATAATGGTAATAATGATGGCGGCCCAGAGGCTGTTGATATAGATTTTACAGAGATCCACCATGAACTAAAATCACATAAACATGTAACGTTAAAATTACTATGGGAAGATTTGAAATTAAGTGGCCAAACTAGTCATACTTATGAGTATTTTACCGTAAAATATAAAAAATGGTTAAGTTATCAACCAAGTAGTATGAGACAAAGCCATAAAGGAGGAGAAAAGGTTTTTGTTGATTATAGTGGTGATAAAGTAGCAATATATGATGTAACAGATTTAACGAAAGTGATATATCATGCAGAAATATTTGTAGGTGTTTTAGGGGCGTCGAATTATATATATCTGGAGGCAACACAAACTCAGAAGATACCTGATTTTACCATGTCACATACCAGAATGTTCAATCATATAGGTGGAGTGACCGATCTAGTAATTATAGACAATCTCAAATCAGGAGTAAAAGCTCCAAGTAGATATGATCCAGTTATAACCCCTGCGTATTATCAAATGTTAAAGCATTATGGGACTGCATGCATGCCTGCAAGAGTTTATAAACCAAAAGATAAACCTAAGGCAGAAAATGGTGTACTTATTATCCAGAGATGGATCCTAGCAAGACTTCGTAAATTTAAGTTTACAAGTTTAAGTGATTTAAATAAAGAGCTAAAGAAACTAATGGATCTTGCAAATAATAAAAGATTACAGCGTTATCCATATAGTCGTAAGGAACTATTTGATAAAATAGATAGACCATGTTTAAAGGCATTACCTAAAAATTTATATACTCACAGAGAATATATAAAAGCAAGGGTTAGAAGTGACTATCATATTGAGTTACGTGGTCATTATTATAGTGTGCCTTATAATCTGGTAAAAGCAGAAATAGATGTATGGTATAGCTCGAACTTAGTTGAATGTTATTATAATGGCAAATGTGTGGCTACTCACGTTAGATCTTTTATTGAAATGGAGAAAACCACCAATACTGACCATATGCCGATAAACCACCAAGCTTATGCTAAAGTTAATGTTGAAGAACTAAAGCAAAGCTCTAGGAAGGTTGGTATTGCTACTGAATTAATTGTAGATAATATTTTTGCGACTAGTCCACATCATGCTATTGCATGTAAAAGAGTTAGCGGTTTTTTAAAACTTGCTAATAAGTATGGAAATAATCAATTAGAAGAAATGTGTAATTATGCAATTAATATTGGAGTTTACGACTATAAGAATATACAAATTTTATTAGAGCGTAAAATTAATCCGATGGTTCAACATAGTAATATTCGTGGTTCGTCTTATTATAGCGAGGTATATTAATATGGAACAATCAATCAGGTATTTACGCGAATTAAAGTTATTGGGTATGGTTAATTGCATTGAAACTCAAGATATTCTGAACCAGGATTTGAGCTTTGAAGAAAAATTTGAGTTTTTATTACATCATGAAATAACTCACAAAAAGAATAAAAAAATTGCTAGATTGTTAAGCAATTCACAGTTAAGGCATAATGTGCGATTGGAGGATATCCACGATGATAGCGCTCGGGGGTTAGATCGCTCAATGTTACTTAAGTTATTAAAGTTGGAATTTATTTTAAAACATGAAAATATTATTATTACTGGAGCAACAGGTTGTGGTAAAACATATTTAGCCTGTGCGATTGGTAATAAGGCGTGTATTGAAGGTTATTCAGTTAAATTTATTAAATTACCAACCTTTTTAGAGGAAATACAAATTAGCCATGAGACTGGTACTTTTAGTCAGTTATTATCAAAGTTAATGTCATTTGATGTATTGATTCTGGATGATTTTGGATTAACTAGTGTTATTAGTGACAACCAGTTAAATGATTTATTTAATATTATTGATGAAAGGCACCAACTAAAGTCTACAATTATTACCAGCCAATTAGCAACCGATGTTTGGCATAGTTATTTAAATAACCCGACCTTAGCTGACGCAATTTTAGATAGGCTACTATCACAAGCAGATAAAATACAATTAACTGGAGACTCTTTACGTTGGACAGAAAAAAGAAAAGGGGGTAAGAAAATGGCTTAACTTGACCACTTTTAGAAAATAAAAATTTAGGCTTTAAGAGATCGAATTTTTATGGTCACTATGAATATTTTTAGGTGGTCATATTGACGTTAATTATACAATAAATGCAGGGGAAATAGTATTTACCAAAATCCCATCTTGTCCATATGCTTTTGATAAGCTTTTAGTAAAATTACTAACTGCAGCTTTTGCTGCATTATAGTGAGGAATTAGTGCATCTGGCTGGATACCAGATTCAGATGATATGTTAATAACTCTGCCCCACTTTTGCTTCTGCATATGAGGAATAACTGCACGGGTAAGTTTAACTGTAGAAAATAAATTTAAATTAAACATATCAAACCACTCTTGATCAGAGATAGCTTCAAAAGGCACAAAATTACTTACTCCTCCGGCATTATTAATTAAAATATCAATAGATCCAAACTGGCTAATAGTTTGATGAACAAGATTATCAATGTCATTAAGCTGTGTTACATCAGTAGGGATCGCCAATGCACTACCTCCTTCATCTCTTATTTCTTTCATAGTTACTAAGAGATATTCTTTTCCACGAGCTGCAAGCACAACATTACATCCAGCTTTCGCTAAAGCTTTGGCAATAGCTTTTCCAATCCCCTTACTTGCGCCACTTACAATGGCAACTTTATTTGTGAGATCAATTTTCATACTTTACTCCAAAAATTAAAATAACGAATTTTTATAAACATGATAAAATACCTTGTTAGCATGAAATGGAATTTTATATCATATAAAGCTATTATGACATAGCACTAAACGCCATGTCAAACATTTCTTAATTGTTTTTTTAAGGAAACTATAGTTATCAACAAAAAGTAACATGAAATCAAAAGGATATATTAAATAAAATAAGTAGTTTAATAAATATAATTTTACCATGCTATTTAATCTTGAATAGTATAGGTCTTTAGTTTTGCTATAAATAATATTTTCAAGGATAAATAAATTGCTAAATTCAATGGGAGAAAGAATTTCTTTTTGTAGAGGGATGTTAGGACTTACCCGTGAAAAATTTGCAGAAAAATTTAAAGTTATCACACTATCAACATTAGCCAGATGGGAATTAGATAAAATTAATATTCCAGAACCAAAACTTAATTATCTAATAGACTTTCTAAAGCAAAACGGCGTCTTAGTTAAATCAGAATGGCTTAGGTACGGCGAAGGAACCCCGCCAATAAATCTAGCAATTAAAGATTTCGATGTTTTAAATTTTGATGAAACTACATATACAACCTTATCGTCTGTTGCACAAAAGGTAGTAAACTTTAAATTTTATCAAGTGAATAATAATTTATATGAACCAATTATACGCTTTGGTGATTATATTGGCGGAAGTGAAATTTGCGAAAATTACAAAATCTTACATAATAAATTTTGCTATTTCAAAACAAATAGTAGTATACTAATAGGAGTATATAATTTTAATAATAATCTTTTAATTGGTAAAAATGATGGTACTCAACTTCCATCAATCGTCGCCGGAGGAGAAGTTACATGGATATCGAGAAGACCATAGCACTTATTAGAAATAATTTTCTTGAGAACTTGGTATTTCAAGGTGCTACTTATGCATCAATTAACATAGTTACCGATAAAAATATATGTCTTTATGTATCAACTAATAATTATTGGAATGACCTTTATCATGATAACAACTTTTCGAGTCATTGTCATTTAATTTCGGCAGCAAGCACAATCATTAAACAGAAAAATGATTTTACTTTATTATGGGATACTGTTCTACCAAATACAGAGATGTCAAATATCATTGATGGACATAGAATAAGAAATAAACTATGTCATGGTGTTTCATTTATTCAAAAAGATGCAAGCGGCATAATCCAGAGTATAAACCTTGCTAGCTCTTACGGTAACTTAATGTTTGCTAAATCAGTAATTGAGAATAAAGAAAAAATATTTAATGAGCTTAGAAAAATTACACAAATAAAAAAGCTATAATTAAATTTCAATAACTATCTAATATTGACATAATTACTCTGAGCTTAATATAAATGTATAATTAACGTCAATATGACCACCTAAAAATATTCATAGTGACC
>JBKDHQ010000002.1:0-3130 GCA_046336365.1 Neisseriaceae bacterium | reverse complement strand
CTAATATATCGCTTCCAATATGCTTAAGTTACTTTGTCACCTCCATAACCCTATTGGTTGCTTCTATGTTGGTGGCTAACCTTTACATAGATGAGATTTGCACTCACTGGCTAATTTACGCTTAGCTTGGCGCACCATTTTTTATCCATTTATTAGCTAATTGTATAAGATTGCCAATAAATATATTACTTTCTAATGACAATTCTAATTTTTTTAATAAATATGGATTGAAATCTCTGCATATATCGCCATATAAATATAACACTTAAATTCCTTAGGTGTATTTCTTTAACTTTAACTAGGAGAATAGATGAGTAATTTTAATAATTTAACAGATATAGAGCGTTTAATTCTTATTAATCAGTATGAAATTCTTCATGCTTTGAAACCAGATCAGGAATACGATAAATTATCTGAGCAGCTTCGAGATGGACATCAATGGCTATATAAACAAATATTTTCAAACATCCTATGTAAAAATTTGCCAGATTTCGAAACAGACTATGTGTTGGATATCTTAAACCTTTTTAGTATATTAAAGGATAGCTATAAACAGTTGGAAGATAAATCTGAAATTGATGAACATTTTACAAATTTTATAGGTTTTGACGGAAATAATGAATGTGCATACTTAAGTTTTGCAGATGCATTATCTGAAAGCGGACGTTATAAAAATATAATGCCTAATGGGTGTCCTAATTCTCATTGTCCAACAACTAATCGATATAAGAAAATGCTATCAAATTGGACAGAGCTAGGAAAGCCTAATTATCCTTTATTAAAAGAACAGATTCAAGCAATTATTAAAAACCCGGAGATGTGCTGATAGTTGTTAGCTTTGGTAATATTAATACAGTTTCAGCTATTATTTTATTAACTGAGGCAAATTTGCCTGGATTAGCAGCAATAATGCTTTGTATAACATCAATGTTGTCAAAATCCAGGTTATTGTTAAAGCATACTTCACGTATCGACATGGTGTATGGAAGTGAATAACTTGTATATTGGCTGCTATTGTTAAGAGCTAGATTTTTAGCTAAATCAACTAAATTAACATAGCTATTTTTTAGTGCAGTGATTAAATCATTAGCTTGGATATTTAAACCATAGCTATTAATCTGATTGATATTATTTTGGATTTGGGCATTATAGACTTTTAACAAAGCATTAATACTGCTATTATCCATATTACTGGCAAAAGGTCTAAGCTCAGCAAATTTATCATAATCAACTGTTTGGTTCTCAAAGTAATAATTAGTATAATTGGTGGTTTGGCTTGAGAATTTGCAGTTGTTGTATAGGATAGTAGCGGTATTTTGTAATAATGGCACAGTATTATTTTTAATTTGTGGTATTGTCTTATGCGCAAAATTAACTGTATTATTGGGTGTAGTAGAATTAAAGTAGCTACTTATCATATTACCATATGCTTCAATTTGGCTAATTAGAGTTAGTATCTCATTTATACTAGCGATCACTGCATTAAAGATTTGATTTACTTTATTAATGATAGATGTGGATTTTTTTGTAATCGCATTTACTTCTTGAGCAACAAAGCTAAATTCAAATAGAATACTTTTCCATCTTTGTGAACTATGAATTACCTTAAATTCATAAAGAAACACATTATCTATTTTGCCACGGATTGGGTGCTGTAAAACATTACGATATTGTTTAGGAATATTTTCATAGGTAATGTCTCCAGACCTGGCTAGAAAATAGTTATATAAATTAGTATAAGCACTATAATAACTATCACCTACAATTAGACCAATCCCATGAAACCTTTCAACATCAAAGCCTAAATCTTCAATAACGTTGGCGTTACTATTAACTAAGGGGTGAACCACTAGTTTGCGCCTTACATTATCGCGAATTTCCTGCAAATGTTCTTTGGTTCCTAAGGGTAGATTATTATTTAATGGAAATGAAGCAGTATTAGATCCAATCATTGCAGTTGCTGTATCTATAGTATCTAATACGTTGGAAATTGTGCCGCTGCCGAATGGTTTAGCCATATAAAAGTTAACTCCATTATATTGAGCATTTTGTAAATCCCAAACATTGGCAAGTCCAAGTCCTTGTTCGGCTAATCCAAGTAGATTATATAATTTGGCATTAGATGTTTTAGCGATCATAGCTACTACCTGTGATATTCTTTTGCTTTAAAGCTTGAGTATTACTATTTAATGCTTTTATCTGTTGTTCTAAATTTTTATTCAATCTTTCTAAATGTTGATAATCCGCCATATTGCCTGTTCTCTTATCAGTTTCCATTTGCCTAAGGTTAGATAGATATTCACGAGCTAATGATTGTGTTGTAGTTTCACTTTTATATGGCTTATCCTTATCAATAACATTAGCTCCCCAATTAGCAGCTCGATCTGAAAGTGCTTTATTAAATGAATTATGTGGTTTTATTTCGCCATATAGTTCTTGTTGATTTTTTATTCCTAAACCTTTGTAATTATTCTTTTGCACAGCTTCAGAATTACTTAAATTATTAAATATATCGGTATAGGGTATGGTACTTTCACCATTAGCAACATTACTGTTGATTGACCCATTCCCGAGGCCTAAACTTTGTGCTACCATATTAACTAATAAGGTATTAGCATTAGGAGTTAGGCGATTATTAGAAGCATTATCTTGCAACCGATTAAATCTATTAATTGCATTACTATCTCCTTGCATGATAGCTTCAACATCTATACCTGCAACTTTACCTAAAGCCCTTAATCTAAACTGATTAATATATGAGTTTTGAAAGTAACCATTCTGGGCACTAGCATAAGTAGTACCATATAAACTTTGATTAAATGCTTTATTAATTGCATCAGGTGCTGATAATCCACCTTTTTGCATTAATTGAACAGCTACTGCCAATTGTGATACTATATCACCACCGGTTTTCTGAGCATGAGTATCTACATTAAGTAAAGTTGCTTGCATATCTTTAGTATTAGCATTTATTTGACTAAGTAAACTTCCTACTTGAGCAGGATTAGCATTATAACGATTAGATATTTTAGCTACACCTGCAAGATCAGAATTAGATAAGTTTCCGCCAAACTGATTCATCATTCCCATTTGTAAGAATTGTGGTAATAAAAACATATTTTGTGAATTT
>JBKDHQ010000001.1:0-1372 GCA_046336365.1 Neisseriaceae bacterium | reverse complement strand
GATCTCCTCTTAACGCCTCTAATGCTACTTTTGCTTTAAATGCATTGTCATAGCTCGTCTTTTTAACCATTTTTTACTCCATATAAAATAATTAGAATTTTAACCTAATTATTTCTATGACGGTGGATCAAATTTCAGGGCACATTATAGTAATTTTGAAAATACACAGTGGTTAGAAAATAGCCATGAATTAATAAATGACACTTATAATGAATATCAAATTGGATTAAAAGCAGATAGATATATTTTTATTCATAATTTAGATCGTATTGGATTTTATCTATATTCTATTACTACTGATTTAGAGGTTAATAAACATAAGTCAATTAGGTTTACAACTCCATATCACTCTATGGGAATAGATATTGAATTGCAAGAGTATGGTATTACTATCCTAAAATTTTATGATTGTAATTTAAGATCTAATTATTTAGAGATATCAGTAATTGATATTGAATCCTTTAAAAACATAAAGATCGAACATTTTATGTATAGTGATCGGGTTAGTGTATATTTTCCAAATAATCTTATAAAGAATGCAATTTTTTTGGTATATAACAATTTTAACTCAGTATGTAATAATTTTGAACCAAATTCTACTGGTAATAATAAACTAGAAATATTAGATCGAGGTTTAAAAATATCTCCTCAATTATTATTTTTCTCATTATCGGTAAACGATTATAGAAAAGTAAACAATATCATGTCCAAGTTGCAGTCATTGAGCGATGGTAAAATTTTAAATTTTTATAATGAAGTTATCTCTTGTTCCTATATACGTGAACCTGTATGGTTTAGTGCTTTATACAATGGTTGCATTAGATCAGTTAAAGAGTTTATTAAACATATTAACCCATCTTTAAAACCATTTTTGATTAACAAGTTTTTGGGTGATTTATTTTGTAAACTAATAAGTATGGGAGATAGTGAAACATTAGAATTATTAATTAGGCGAATAGGAAAATTAAATTTAGATCAATCATTGTTATTAAATATTTTTTTGGAACAAAATGTCAAACTTACTCACGCACTGGTACATGCCTATATTGATGGTCAACAAAGTATATGCAGTATATTTTTTGAAAAAATACGAGAATTACAATTAAAACCAGAAGAAATTTTTGATTCGTCTCAAATAAAAGCTTTTAGTGTTATTTCAGATCAGAAAGTATTAAATACCTTATCAATGACGATATTCAAAAAATTATTTCAACAAAAAAATCTTTGCAATGTATTATTTATTGATGAGCATGTAAATATAGAACAACAAAATTTAGCAAACTATAATGAAAACACGCTTTTTATATGTAAACAAAAAATTTACTGCCTAAATACTAATGAAAGAAAGCTTGCCTATTTTGAAGTATCAAGT